>JAEDMI010000132.1 GCA_016303085.1 Acetatifactor sp. | reverse complement strand
GGGTTTCCCCTGTTCCTCTCTCCCAGACCCGCATAAACACATTCTGTCTGTCAATCACTTCCACAAACTCCGTATTGACTCTCTCGGGGAATCTCACATGATTTTCAAAGAGCGGCCCTATCTGCTCCAGCTTCATATCCGCCACACCCTGAGTGAAAATCACCGCATGGGGATTTCCCATGGAGACACAGGTCATCCTATATTCCTCATCCTCCACAAAAATGGGCTGGTTTACAACCGTTTCACCTTCCGCTGAAACGGGAATTCTTTCCGGTTCCAGAATAGGACTTCCCATGTTGACCCGAACCAGCTTCACCTCTCCCCGGTCCCCCGGCAGTTCGGGATTTCTCTCCACAGTCAAATCCAGATATTTTACACTGCCGGCGCTGACAACGGTAATGTGCTCCGAATCCGTCAGTCCCTTGTCGTAGACAAATTTTGCCACGCAGCGTATTCCGTTTCCGCACATCTGGGCACGGGTACCGTCGGCATTGAACATTTCCATTTCAAAATCAGCTTCTTCGGAAGGATTGATGAAAATGACACCGTCCCCTCCGATACCGAAATGTCTGTCGCTCAAAAATCTGACCAGCTCCGGTTTTTTTCCCCGGGGAATCTTCTCTGTAAAGCCGTTGACATATACATAGTCGTTCCCGCAGCCCTGCATTTTTGTAAACTTCATATACACTCCTCCAACCTTTTCATTCCCTCATCATGGACAAAACCATCCATGCTGTCTCCACCATATTCGTACCGCTGTCCATACTGCACTTTTGCAGATATCTGTGAGCTTCCTCCTCCGTCATGTGATTTCGCCCCATGAGCAGTTCCTTTGCTTCCTTGATAGCTGCTTCCTCTTCCGCATTTCTCACCTTGGGCTTCAGCTTTGCTTTTCTGCGCCTGCGTTCAATTCCTTCCGCCATCATGCCCACTGTGCTGATCAAATCCCCCACCTTCAAAGGCATGGCCAGACAGACAATTCCGTTTCCCTCGCACTGGCTGAGCAAGTGATTAGACGCCATCAAAAGCATCTCAAAGCCGGACGGAAGACAATCGTACAGTTCCGTATATACCATATCCATCAGTTTATAACTGCAAACCACAATTCCGTCATTCAAACCGTCAGACTGGCTGATAGCCTGGGAACCCGTAGTACAGACACCGGTCACCGAAAAGCCGTTCCGCACAAGAATGTTCTTGATGCCCTTTGCGTCTTCCAGCTTCGGTAATACTACTATAATGTTCGTCAAACGCCCACCTCCTTAATCCGTAATTTGGGAATAAAGAGGCAGACTAATATCTGTACAGATACTCCTGAATTTCCCATTCGGACACATGGGCGCGGTACTTCTGCCACTCGTTCTCCTTTGCGGCAATGTAATTTTCTGCCACATGCTCGCCCAATACATCCAGAATAAACCGATCTTTTTTCAGTTCCTCCACCGCTTCCATCAGGGTTCCCGGAAGATTTTCGATATTCAGTGTCTTCTTTTCATCATCCGTCATATTATAAATATTGCAGTCCACACTTCTGGGCGGCTCGATTTTATTCAAAATCCCATCCAAACCGGCCTTCAGGCATACTGCCAGTGTCAGATACGGATTTGCTGCAGAATCGGGACTTCTCAGTTCGATTCTGGTACCTGCACCTCCTTCCGCCGGAATACGAATCAGCGGACTTCTGTTGGTGGCGCTCCATGCTATATAAACCGGTGCTGCATAACCGGGGACAAGCCGTTTGTAGGAATTTACAAGCGGGTTGGTGATGGCCGCCATTCCTTTGATATGTTTCATGATACCACCGATAAAATAATAGGCTTCTTTGCTGAGCCCATTGGGGTCACTTCTGTCCTCAAAAATATTTTTCCCATCCTTGCGCAGCGACATATTGATGTGCATGCCGGAACCGTTGACGCCGTACTTCGGCTTTGGCATAAAGGTTGCATGCAGACCATGCCGCTTGGCAATGGTGCGCACCGCAAGCTTAAAGGTCATAATATTATCCGCAGTAGTCAGCGCTTCATCATAGCGGAAATCAATTTCATGCTGAGCCGGGGCCATCTCATGATGGGATGCCTCGATAATCAGTCCCATATCTTCCAAAGTCATGACAATATCACGTCTTGCATTCTCGCCGCCATCCAGTGGACCGATATCAAAGTAACCGGCCTGCTCATGCGTCTCCGTGGTAGGCATGGCATTCTCATCCGTGTTAAACAGGAAAAATTCGCACTCAGGCCCTACCTCAAAGGTATAACCCAGTTCTGCCGCTTCGCTGATTGCTTTTTTCAGTACCAGTCTGGGATCTCCGTAAAACGGGCTACCGTCAGGACGATGAATATCACAAATCATTCTTGCCACCTTTCCCTGCTGGGGTCTCCAGGGAAATATCTCCAGCGTAGATAAATCCGGGTACAGATACATATCCGACTCCTCAATTCCCACGAAACCGTCTATGGCGGAGCCGTCAAACATACACTTGTTATCCAGGGCCTTCGCCAGTTGATTTGCGGTAATTGCAATGTTTTTCAAATTTCCGAACATATCCGTAAACTGAAGACGGATAAACTCCACATCTTCCTCTTCCACCAGTCTGAATACATCCTCTCTCGTATAATTCTTCATATCCATCCTCCATCCCTTGTAATCCCTTAAATATGAAAAAGGGCAGTCCTATCCCTAAATAGAACGCCCTTGTCCTGAACACATCATAGCAACGGTAGGGCCCATTTGTCAATGATAAATACAATGAAAAGCATAATCTGCCTTTCCGTCACATACTTATTATAAAGAAAAGTATCTTGATGAATCAAGGGGAATATAAATGAGTGCAAAAACAAAAATTGTCGTACTTCATATGAAAGAGCTGATTTATACCGCAATCTTTGTGGCTCTGGGCATACTGTTCGTCGTCCTGCTGGTCATGATGTTCCTGCCTGACAAAGAGAACACCCCTGCGCCGGAGGAAGAAACCGTCGAAACAGGCTCAGCTTCTCTCTACATACCGGGTATTTACACCACGGAACTGGTTCTCGGGAATCAGACCCTCGATGTAGAAGTTATTGTAGATAAAACGTCCATTTCCTCTATCCGTATGGTTAATCTGAATGACGCAGTCACCACCATGTATCCCCTGCTGGAGCCCACCTTCGACTCCATCTGCAGTCAGGTTTATGAATTGCAGACACTGGAGGGCGTCACTTACTCCTCCGACAGCAAATATACCTCACTGGTTCTGCTGGAAGCCATTCAAAACTCTCTGGATAAAGCGGCTGCTTCTCAAACCGAGTAACATAACCCATATAGATAAACACGAAAAAGGATGTGTGACTACACATCCTTTTCTTCCTGTTCCTTACAGTTTCTCCAGTTCGTCCAGCCAAATCCTTACACAGGCATCGGACGGCATACGCAAATCTCCTCTTGGCGACAATGCAACACTTCCTACCTTGGGACCGTCCGGCAGGCAGGAGCGCTTAAACTGCTGCCCGAAAAATCTCCGGTAAAAATTCTTCAACCACTTTAAAATCACATCTTCCCCATACTGTCCCCGAAATGCCGACTTTGCCACACGGTATACCTTTGCCGGAGAAAAGCCGCAACGCAACATATAATATAGGAAAAAGTCGTGAAGCTCATAGGGCCCCACCAAGTCCTCCGTCTTCTGAGTAATCTCGCCGCCCACAGGAGGTAACAGTTCAGGGCTCACCGGGGTGTCCAGAACATCCTCCAAAATTTCCGAAAGCTCCCTCACTCCGCAGTTGTCTGCGTAATATTTCACCAGATGACGCACCAGTGTCTTAGGAACACCTGCATTCACACCGTACATTGACATATGATCCCCGTTGTAGGTTGCCCAGCCCAAAGCAAGCTCAGACATATCTCCCGTACCGATGACAAGTCCGTTCATACGGTTTGCCAAATCCATCAGCACCTGAGTTCTTTCCCGCGCCTGGCTGTTCTCGTAAGTCACATCATGGTTATCCGCATTCTGTCCGATATCTCGGAAATGAATTTGTACCGCTTCCCTGATATCCACCTCCATCAGCGTGACTCCCAAGATTTTTGCCAGTTTACAGGCATTTTCATAAGTTCTGTCCGTAGTACCGAAACAGGGCATGGTTACCGCAGCAATTCCCTTTCTGTCCAGCCCCAGCATATCAAAGGTCTTCACTGTTACAAGAAGAGCCAGCGTGGAATCCAGTCCCCCGGAAATTCCAAGAACAGCCTGCGAAAGCCCTGTATGTTCGTATCTCTTCTTCAGCCCATAGGACTGAATGGACAAAATCTCTTCACAGCGCTGCTGCCTCATTTCCTCGTCCGTGGGAACAAAGGGCATACTGTCGAAACTTCTCTCCAACTTTGTCTCCTCCACCCGAAGAGAAAACGGCACCATGGCATAAACAGCCTGAGGCTTTTTCCCAAAAGTTCCCATTCTCCGTCTCTCAGAGAGAATCCTCTGAATATCCAAATCGCCGCACACCGTCTCACATTGGAATTTCTTTGCCTGAGCAAGTACGTTTCCGTTTTCCGCAATCAGATTATGTCCCCC
The DNA here is from genome assembly GCA_016303085.1 of Acetatifactor sp. Lineage (GTDB taxonomy): Bacteria > Bacillota > Clostridia > Lachnospirales > Lachnospiraceae > Acetatifactor. The sequence continues at coordinate 2,246 of JAEDMI010000132.1, read as the reverse complement.
GAATACCAAATCCTGTGTAGATTCGCCTTCCCCGGCAGAAGCATAGATATAGCCGCAGATAAGCCTTGCACTGGAGGATTTCACCAGAAGCTCCCTGTACACATCCTTTCCCACCGTCTCGTTGGAGGTTGAAAGATTCGCAATGACCGTAGCTCCCATAAGGGCATGGTTTGTTCCGGGCGGATTGGCGACCCACAAATCCTCACAGATTTCGCAGCCCACAGTCAGCTCTTTCATATTTTCGCACACAAACAATATATTGGTTCCGAAAGGAACTGTTTTACCGTTAAAAATAAACTCCTCAGGTTTTTCATTCCCCTCCGAAAAATGTCTACCCTCGTAAAACTCCGCATAGGAGGGAATGTTGGCCTTGGGCACAAAGCCTAGGACTTCACCGTTCTGCAACACAGCAGCCACATTGTACAGTCTGCCCTCACGTACCATGGGCAGTCCCAACATCACCAGTGCATCCTTGTCCCGGGTAGCCGTTGCCACTGTAAGAAGCTGCTCTTCTGCCTTTTCCAGCAGAAGCTGCTGTAGAAACAAATCCCCGCAGGTGTAACCTGTCAGGCAAAGCTCGGGAAATACGATAATCTTTGCCCCTTTCGCATAGACCTTCTCCAATTCCTCACAGATTACCGCCGCATTATAGACCGGATCTGCCACCCGGATTTTGGGAGTAACCGCAGCCACCTTAATAAATCCCTGTTTCATCCCGTTCCCCATTTCCGCCGCGGCTGCCGATTACGGGCTGCCGCTGCTTACCTGCTCTTTTTATACAGCTCTTTCAGTTCATCTACACTGAACTTGTAATGTGTATTGCAGAAATGACAATTTACTTCTATCTCCTGACCGTCATCTATCATATCCTTTATCTCCTGTTTGCCCAGACTGATCAGTACCTTTTCAATCTTCTTCCTGTTACAGTTACAGGAAAAGTTCACAGACAGTGTATCATTCATTTCGGGATTAAGCCCTTCCAACAGAATTTCCAGCATCTGTTCCGGGGTATTCCCCGCATCCAGAAGGGATGTGACAGAGGTAACTTTGTTCAAATTCTGTTCCAGCCTGTCTATCACTTCATCCGCCGCAAAAGGCATTAGCTGAAGAATAAATCCACCCGCCTGTTTTACGGTATTGTCCCTGTTCATCAGTACGCCCAATCCAACAGAAGAGGGAACCTGCTCAGAGGTTGCAAAGTAATAGGTCAGATCTTCCGCAATCTCGCTGGTCTGTAACAGAGTCTGCCCCACATAAGGCTCTTTTAATCCCATATCTTTGATTACGCTGAGCGTTCCGTGTCCCACAGCCCCTGCCACATCCAGCTTCCCGACCGCATTGGCAGGAAGAATGACATCCGAAACATTTGCATATCCCTTTACATTTCCAAGGGAATCTGCCGTCACCGTCAGTCCCTGTATGGGACCGTCACCCTTTATCTGCAGGGTAAGCAAATCTTTCTCTCCCTTTAACATGCTACCCATCATGGCACCGGCGCTCAGAAGCCGCCCCAGCGCCGCCGTCACCACAGGACTCGTATTGTGGGCCTGTCTGGCCGCCTCCGCCACTCCTCTGGTACTGCAGGCAAAAGCCCTGATTTGCGCGTCAGCTGCCGTGGCACGCACAATATAGTCGTTCATACTTCAATCACCCTGTCTTTCCGGTACCTGCTGATTTTCTGCACGGTTTGTGCGTTGTGCAGGCATCATGTTTTAAACTTTTTTCCGCGTTCTCTCGCTACGACATAGACTCTTTCACTTTCCGCCCTCACCGCTTCACCGGTGTCGGCATCCGTCATCTCCAACACTTCCATTCCGGACTGTTCCGCAAGCCGACGCATCTGCTCAGGCGTATATCCCCTCTGGAAATGAGTCTCCGTAAATCTTCGGAAACGCTCATCCTCCTCCCGCACAAATACGGTCAGGTCATACTCATTGATTTCCTCCTCCGGGTCATAAAAATTTTCCCAGATAAAGCTGCAATCCTCACGATTTTCCGCTATGGTAGTGTTTCCTATCACTTCACGGTACTTATACTCCGTATTAAAATCAAAGATAAAGATTCCCCCCGGGAACAGATAATTATTCACCAGAGAAAATACGTTCAGAAGCTCTTCCTCCTCCAGAATATAGTTCAGAGAATCGCATACGCTGAACACGGTGCCCACCGTGCTGTAAAGTTCCAGCTCTCTCATATCCTGCAACAGATAAAGAATCTCATCCCCACTCTTCTCTTTCTTTTTCATC
>JAEDMI010000131.1 GCA_016303085.1 Acetatifactor sp. | reverse complement strand
TCCACACAGGCTAACAATACAAACTACCTGACCTATCTATTCTGGTGGAAGCAGGGGGCGAAGCGTGTGGTATCCGCAAGAGAATTGTCCCTGCCGGAAATCAAAGAAATTCGCCGACATATCCCCGATGAGATGGAAATTGAGAGCTTTGTGCACGGAGCCATGTGTATTTCTTATTCCGGACGATGCCTGCTCAGCAACTATTTTACGGGCAGAGATGCCAACAAGGGAGCATGCTCTCATCCCTGCCGCTGGAAGTATGCGGTGGTGGAGGAGACCAGACCCGGAGAATATCTTCCTGTCTATGAGAATGAGAGAGGAACCTACATTTTTAACTCCAAAGATTTGTGTATGATAGAGCATATTCCGGAGCTGGTCGATGCAGGCATCGACAGCCTGAAGATTGAGGGGCGTATGAAGACGGCACTCTATGTGGCAACAGTGGCAAGAACCTACCGGAAGGCCATCGACGACTATTTTGTGTCGGCGGAGACCTATCATGCTAACATGGATTGGTACAGAGAGGAAATCTCCAAGTGTACCTACAGGCAGTTTACCACCGGTTTTTATTTCGGAAGGACGGATGAAAATACCCAGATTTATGACAATAACACCTATGTCAATGAGTATATTTATCTTGGAATTGCGGAAGATGTAGTGAAGGCGGCAGATACTCCCGTGACCGTGGAAAACAAGGATACTTTGTTGGTGCATTTTGAGCAGCGCAACAAGTTCTCTGTGGGAGAATCTATAGAAATCATGAAGCCGGACGGCAGCAATGTTTCGACGGTTGTAGAAGCAATGTACAATGAAAGCGGAGAGGCAGTGGAAAGCTGTCCCCATTCCAGACAGCAGCTATGGGTAAAACTGTCAGCAGAGGCGACCCGGTATGATTTGCTCCGCCGACGCTCTGAATGCGGCTGATTGCCGCAAAATGTGTGCGGAAATGAAAGGCATATATATGGACAAAAAAAGAGTATACAGGATAGCGGTACATATACTTGTTATCATTTACGGCCTTGCGTGTCTGTGGCTGTTTTATCATCAATCTGTGGCAGAGCTTTCTGCAGAAGGTAAGAGTCCCTATCAGTCGGATTTGCCGCTGCACATCAGCATGATTGTGGAAGACGGTTGGTATTACAGTTTTACAGCCTATGCCTATCAGCTGCTGTACCTGCTGTTCGGCGGCGGTACAATGGGAATTGCCGTTTTACTTGCAACAGCCGCCACAGCCACGGTCTATGTAATGGAAAAATTTGTCTGCTACCTTGGAAAATACAGTGAGAAAAACTGGTTCACCCTGATGCTGGCGCTGAGCCTGAATCTGGTTATGCCTGTCTATATCAGGGCGGTGGGCGAATACCGCTATATCAGCTACCAGTCGGGAAATATTTGGCACAATTCCACTTATATTTGTATGCGCCTTGTGGCACTGGTGACGTTGCTCTGTTACTTTAAGCTGGAGAAAAAGTACAGGCAGGGAATTACATGGAGGGAATGGTGTGTTTTTACCCTGTTGAATATTGTATGTACCGGCATTAAGCCCAGCTTTCTGATTGCTTTTTCTCCGATTATGGGGATTTTTCTGTTGGTGGACCTGTTCAAACGCGTTCCGCTTAAGAGAATTCTGATATTCGGCTCTGCGCTTTTGCCCAGCGGACTTGTTATCTTGTGGCAGAATGCCGTTCTCTTCGGGGAGGATACCGGAAACGGCATTGCATTTCAACCCTGGTATATTTTCTCGCGCCATGCCACAATTACAAAGCTGGCTGTAGTCTGCTCTGCCCTGTTCTGTATTTTCGTTGTGGCGGCAACGCTGAAGAAGTTGCCGAAAGAGAAAGAGTACAGATTTATTGTGCTGATGACAGTGCTGGGTTTTTTGGAGGCTCTTTGCCTGGTGGAAAAAGGAAGCCGGTCTGTGGACGGTAATTTCCTCTGGGGCTACAGTTTTTGCCTGTTTGTACTTTTTGCGGTATGTGCCGTGAAGTGGCTGCAATTGGGAAGAAAGAAACTGCAGGGAGTATTGCGTGTGGGGCTTGGCCTGCTATATGCCTGGCATCTGTATTGCGGCCTGTATTTTTTCGTGAACCTGACAGCCGGAGCGAGCTACTGGATGAGGTAACGCTCTGCGAAAAAAGTTGACCGGGGCGGCGTGTCTATTGTACAATAAATTTTATTTAAGGCAGTTGAGTAAACTAAATTAGGGAGAGAGAGAATGAGCGAAGTATTAGATGTGGAAGATCTTTTCGCCAGTAAGGTTTTTACTCTCGGAAAGATGAAAGAAAGGTTACCGAAAAGTACCTACAAAGAGGTAACGAAAGTGATGGATCAGGGCGGCGAGCTGTCTCTTGCAGCCGCGGACGTTGTTGCAAAGGCAATGAAGGATTGGGCTGTGGAAAACGGCGCTACCCACTATACGCACTGGTTCCAGCCCCTGACCGGCATTACTGCGGAAAAGCATGATGCTTTTGTGACCCACCCCGATGAAGAGGGCAGAATGATTATGGAATTCTCCGGCAAGGAGTTGATTAAGGGTGAGCCTGATGCATCTTCCTTCCCTTCCGGAGGCCTGCGCGCCACTTTTGAAGCAAGAGGATATACCACCTGGGATATTACCTCTCCTGCCTTTATCAAAGAGACGGCAACAGGCCCCACACTCTGTATTCCTACGGCGTTTTGCTCCTACACGGGAGAGGCGCTTGACAAAAAGACTCCTCTTCTTCGTTCCATGGAGGCGCTGAGCCGTCAGGCTATCCGCATTGTGCGCCTGGTTGGAAATACGGAAGCAAAGAAGGTGACGGCTTCCGTGGGAGCGGAGCAGGAATATTTTCTGGTGGATGCAAAAAAGGCATTGCAGAGGGAGGATATCATATTCTCCGGCAGAACCCTGTTCGGTGCACCTGCACCTAAGGGTCAGGAGATGGATGATCACTATTTCGGCGTTATCAGAGAGAGAATCGGCGGCTTTATGCACGATGTAAATATTGAGCTTTGGAAGCTGGGCGTCACTTCCAAGACTCAGCACAACGAAGCGGCACCCGCTCAGCATGAGGTGGCGCCCATCTATGAATCCGCAAACGTGGCTGTAGACCATAATCAGCTGGTAATGGAGACTTTGAAACGTGTGGCGGGCAAGCATGGTCTGCGCTGCATGCTGCATGAGAAGCCATTTGCAGGAGTGAACGGCTCCGGCAAGCACAACAACTGGTCCATTACAACCGACAACGGTGTCAATTTATTGGAGCCGGGTCAGACACCAAACGAAAACATTCAGTTTCTGCTGGTGCTTGCCTGTATTATGAAGGCAGTGGACACCCATGCGGATTTGCTGAGACAAAGTGCATCTAATGTGGGCAATGATCACAGGTTGGGCGGCTACGAGGCACCTCCCGCCATTATCTCCATTTTCCTGGGTGAGCAGCTGGAGGATGTAGTGGAGCAGTTGGTAGAGACAGGAAAGGCGGACTCTCTGAAGGAGGGTGGTGTCCTGCGCACAGGGGTATCTACCCTGCCTGATTTTGTGAAGGATGCCACAGACAGAAACAGAACCTCACCCTTTGCCTTTACCGGCAACAAGTTTGAGTTCCGCATGGTGGGAAGCGAGGATTCCATCGGCAGCCCCAACACAACCCTGAATGCCATTGTGGCGGAAGCGTTCTGTGAAGCAGCAGACAGATTGGAGCAGGCCGAGGACTTTGATATGGCGGTTCATGATTTAATCAAAGAATACATGACCAAGCACCAGAGAATTATTTTCAACGGTAACGGTTATGCACCGGAGTGGCAGGAGGAAGCGGCAAGGAGAGGTTTGCCCAACATTCCTTCCATGGTGGAAGCGGTGGATTCCCTGATTACGGAAAAATCCATACGGCTCTTTGAAAAATTCGGTATTTTCACTGAGGCGGAGTTGCGCTCCCGTGCGGAGGTACTTTACGAAACCTACGCAAAGACCATCAACATCGAGGCCCTGACAATGATTGACATGGCAAATAAGCAGATAATTCCGGCGGTGATGCGTTTTGCAAAATCTCTGGCAGACACATCTCTGGCAGTGAAGGAGGCAGGTGGGGACGATTCTGTGCCGGCTGAACTTTTAAAGACGATTACAGCAAAGCTGACAGAGACAAAGCAGGCAGTCAGTCATTTGGAGGAGGAAGAAAAGTTCGCCTTCAATATGTCAAGGGGCAAGGAACAGGCATTCTGCTATCATGATAAAGTTATGGCAGCCATGAATGAACTGCGCCGCCCCGCAGACGAATTGGAGAAACTGGTAGATAAGTCATACTGGCCCTTCCCCACCTATGCGGATTTGCTTTTTGAAGTATAAGAAAAATAAAATTAGGGCTTGCAATTTAAAATAAATTGCTGTATAGTAAGAAACCAAAGAGGGAAACCCTCAAACAGAATATGTTTTTGAGAGAAACGAAGGCGTTTACACAGGCAGTGTAGCGCCTTTTTTATTTCAAAAATGATTCAAACCAAACAAGGGAGGATTCGAGTATGAGTGAAGTATTAAACGTGGAAGACATTTTTGCCAGCAAAGTATTTACTCTCGGAAAGATGAAGGAAAGATTACCCAAGAGTACATACAAAGAGGTAAAGCGAGTGATGGATCAGGGCGGTGAACTGTCCCTGGCAGCAGCTGATGTTGTCGCAAAGGCAATGAAGGATTGGGCAGTTGAGAACGGCGCTACCCATTATACACACTGGTTCCAGCCGTTGACCGGTATCACTGCAGAAAAGCATGACGCATTCGTTTCTCATCCCGATGAGGAGGGCAGAATGATTATGGAGTTTTCCGGCAAGGAACTGATTAAGGGTGAGCCTGATGCTTCCTCTTTCCCCTCCGGCGGACTTCGTGCAACCTTTGAGGCAAGAGGTTATACGGCATGGGATATCACCTCTCCCGCTTTCCTGAAGGAAGATGCTACAGGCGTAATCCTGTGTATTCCCACCGCGTTCTGTTCCTATACCGGTGAGGCTCTGGATAAGAAGACTCCTCTGCTTCGTTCTATGGAGGCGGTCAGCGAGCAGGCACTTCGTATTGTGAGGCTTTTCGGCAACACAGAGGCCACCAAGGTGGTGGCAAGTGTCGGTCCCGAGCAGGAGTATTTCCTGGTGGACAGAGAGAAGTATTTGCAGCGTGAAGACCTGATTTTCGCAGGACGTACCCTTTTCGGAGCGCCCGCTCCCAAGGGACAGGAGCTGGAGGATCACTATTTCGGGACTATCCGCGAGAGAATCGGCTCATATATGAAAGACCTGAACGTTGAACTATGGAAGCTGGGTGTAACCGCAAAGACACAGCACAACGAGGTTGCTCCCGCACAGCATGAGCTGGCTCCCATTTACGAGACAGCAAACATTGCGGTCGACCATAACCAGCTGGTCATGGAGACTATGAAAAAGGTGGCGGGACGTCACGGCATGACTTGTCTGTTGCATGAGAAGCCTTTTGCAGGAGTGAACGGTTCCGGTAAGCATAACAACTGGTCTCTGGGCACCGATAACGGCGTGAATCTGCTTGATCCCGGTGATACACCCAATGAAAACATTCAGTTCCTTCTGGTGCTGGCCTGCATCATGAAGGCTGTAGATACACATGCGGATTTACTCCGTCAGAGCGCTTCCGATGTGGGTAACGATCACAGACTGGGAGCCAATGAGGCGCCTCCCGCAATCATTTCCATGTTCCTGGGAGAGCAGCTGGAGGATGTGGTAAAGCAGTTGGTTGAAACCGGCGAAGCTTCACATCTGATTGAGGGCGGAAAACTGAAGACAGGCGTTTCCACGTTACCTGACTTTGACAAGGATGCAACAGACCGTAACAGAACCTCACCCTTCGCCTTCACCGGCAACAAGTTTGAGTTCCGTATGGTTGGTTCCGCCGACTCTATCGCAAGCCCTAACACAACCCTGAATGCCATTGTCGCTGAAGCTTTTTGCGAGGCAGCAGACATTCTGGAGAAGGCTGATGATTTCGATGTGGCAGTACATGACCTGATTAAGGAATATATGACAAAGCACCAGAGAATTATTTTCAACGGTAACGGCTATTCCGATGAGTGGGTGGCAGAGGCTGAAAAGCGCGGACTTCCCAATATCAAGTCCATGGTGGAAGCAGCATCCACCCTGACAACCGATAAGGCCATTAAGTTGTTTGAGAAATTCGGTATCTTTACCAAGGTTGAACTGGAGTCCCGTGAGGAGATTATCTATGAGACCTATGCAAAGACCATCAACATTGAGGCCCTGACCATGATTGACATGGCAAGCAAGAAATATATTCCTGCTGTCATGAAGTATTCCAAGTCTCTGGCTGACACCGTTATCGCAGTGAAGGAAGCCGGTGCGGATGCATCCGTTCAGGCGGAAATTCTGGGAGAGGTAAGCGGAAAACTTGCTGCTGCAAAAGCTGCACTGACAAATCTGGAGAAGGTGACAGCGGAAGCCACCGCCATGGAGGATGTGAAGGCACAGGCATTCTTCTACAAGGATACCGTAAAGGCAGCCATGGATGAACTTCGTGCACCGATTGACGCTCTGGAAATGATAGTTGACAAAAACGTATGGCCCGTACCCAGCTACGGTGAGTTGACCTTTGAGGTCTAATCAGGATACTTTGCTTGGCGCTCTGCAATAAAACGCGGGGCGCCAAATTTATTGCTTTTTAATTGTTTAAAAATTTAGATATTTTTGAATTTAGGTATTGCAAATTGGAAATACTTCGTGTATAATTCATCAAGTAGCGCAAATAGGGCTATCGCCAAACGGTAAGGCAACGGACTCTGACTCCGTCATTTCA
>JAEDMI010000003.1 GCA_016303085.1 Acetatifactor sp. | reverse complement strand
AATCATTGTCAACGATGTCGCAACGGGCATCCAGCAGTCTGTCATGAATTTTGGTATCCTGATGATACAGGGTTTGGTAAACAGTTTTGGAACAGGGGTTATGGCAGCTTTTGCCGCTGCGGTAAAAATAGATACCTTTGCCTATATGCCGGCTCAGGAATTCGGAAATGCGTTTTCTATTTATGTTTCCCAGAATTACGGAGCGGGAGAGAAAGACAGACTGAAAAAAGGAACGGCCGGAGCTTTCGCCATATCCGGTGGATTCTGCCTTTTCATATCGTTGCTGGTTTGTGGAATAGCGAAAGAATTGATGTTACTTTTTGTGAAACCGGAGGAGACGGAAATCCTGAGAACAGGGATAGAATATCTGCGTATAGAAGGTATATTTTACATAGGAATCGGTATTCTCTTTTTGTTGTATGGTTATTTCAGAGGAATCAACCGACCGGGAGTTTCTCTGTTGCTGACAGTAATATCATTGGGAACAAGGGTTATTCTGGCTTACACACTGGCTACCATACCGGAAATCGGGGTGCGCGGTATCTGGTTTTCCATTCCCATCGGGTGGGCGCTGGCGGATGTCACAGGTGTTCTGTTGATAGGCAGAAAAGTTAAAGATATTGGTTCTGGGATTTCCGCATGAGAAACTTTACAGAATAGCCTTTTTCGTCACATATGGAACGAACTACGTCCTCTGCGGCTTCCTTTACGTTTTCGTTGACACAGATGATACAGGTATTCTTATTGCGGTGGAAGAGGGAGGGCTTAATCCAGCGGATGTAGTAGGAAATATGTTCCTTTAACAGCTTCCGCTCAATGAGCTGTTTACATTCGGGGTCTGTTATCTCACAAAGTTCGATTTCGTTGTTCACCTTTAATGTTGTATACAATGGCTGCTCCATGGTGTCACCTCATTCTTCTTTTGCATTAGCAGAATTATTATACCATGTGCGCAGAAAAACAAGCGCTCCACAGGGGCATTTGTTTTTCAAGCCATGGCTTGCTGCTATAATCCGATACGCAGTATCGGCAAGACGGCGTCAGCCGACTTGGATTCTGCATTAGCAGAATTATTATACCATATCCTCGCGGCAAAGTGCAATCTTTCGTCACTTTACGTAAGAAAAATTTTCATGTATTATATAAGTTAAGGAAAGGAGTGGTTTTATGGATTTTTTTGAAAAACTCGGGGAGACTGTTGCAGTAAAGGGCAGGGAGGTTGCGGATAAGGCCCGGGAGACAGCGGAAATTGTAAATCTGAAAAGCCAGATTGCAACCTGTGAGGAAGTGATCAAAAAGAATTATACGGAAATCGGAAAGCTGTATTATGAGCAGTACGGCGAGAGTCCGGATGCACTTTTTGAGAAACAGTGCAAGGCAATCGGTAACGCACGGAACGGAGTGAAAGAACTTCAAAAGAAGGTGGAAGAGAAAAAGAGCCATGGTCATTGACCATGGCTCTAAACCTTAGCATCTGTTATTACTGTCCGGCAGCAGCTGCTGCAGCTGCCGCGGCCGCTGCGGCTGCAGCTTCCTCGTTTCGTCTGTTGATTTCCCACTGTTGACTGTTGATGATGGATTCATAGTCAGGGTTGGCGAAGAAAGTCGCATCATGCTGACAGTGAGTTGAGGTTGTGGGTGTTATGCTGGTCTGGGTGCCATCGGGGTTTTCTACAATCATGGTGGACCCGGGGATTAACGAAGCATCCTCAACCAGAGGCAGGGTTGTACGCCCGTAATACTTGAAAGGACATTCAGGACTGGCAGGTAATCCGTCATAGGCACAGATATCGCCCTCAAAGTGTATATTACAACTCTCGGTAGGCACGGTTCCCTCAGCAAAGTATTCAGTTGCAATGCAATCGTCGCACAGTCCGGGAATGGGAAGAAGACCGGACTTGGTACAAATATCAGCCTGTACCAGACCCTGGGGAACGGGGAACTGCTCGCCGGGCAGATTTTCGTGAACCCGCTTCATGACTGCTCTCCAAAGTGTTCTGGAGAGGCTGGTCTCATCGGAACCCATGTCCACATTGTTGTCATAGCCTGTCCAGACGGAACAGGTATAGTAAGGAGTGTAGCCGCAAAACCAGACATCCTTGGGACCTGTGGAAGTACCGGTTTTTCCGGCAATTGCCATATTACCGAAGTTTACACTTTTGGCAGTACCGGAAGGTGCGGTAACTACGTCTACCATGGCATCGGTAAGCAGGAAAGCGGTGGTCTCCTTGAGAACCTGTCTGCTGGTGGGGGCTGTGTTGTCCAGTAACACATTGCCGTCGGAATCCAGAACTCTGGTGTACAGTTTGGGCTCCACGTAGGTACCCAGATTGGCGATAGTAGCATAAGCTGCATTTATTTCATAGGGAGTGACGCCATAGGTCAATCCTCCCAGAGCCATGGTCTGATTCACATCGGTAAAGAGCTTATCATTTATAATAACGCCATCCGTCAGTGTGGTAAAGCCAAAGTTCAGCAGATAGTCATAGCCCAACTGAGGGGTTATGACGGTTTCAGCCTTAACTGCGATAATGTTCATGGATTGACAAATAGCATCCCGGATGGAACAGATACCCTTGTAACCGGTTTTATACCAGTTTTTAACGGGAGTACCGTCATCATAGTTAAAAGGAGCATCGTTGTATACTGTTGCAAGGGTTTGTCCTGCGCTGTCCAGAGCGGGAGCAAAGGATGCAAGTACCTTGAAGGTGGAACCGGGGGAACGCATGGTATCCGTAGCACGGTTCCAGGTTCGCCTTCCTTCCTTTGCACCGCGACCGCCTACAAGGGCTTTTACATAGCCGGTGGATTGATCCTCTATTACGAGCGCACTTTGGGGCTGAGGAGTCATGGAGATGGATTCCTCATAATTATCATCGGTTTCAATGACACCAAGCTCCTCCATCATGGCGGCCCGATAGGTATCGATTGCCTCATAGGCATCCTCTTGAGAGGAGAAGAGCAGATTGAATTTGGAACTTTTGTTTGTCTTAAACCAGCTGGTCATGTTCTCTTTGCTGTAGTTGTTTTTGTTGCCGTCATTGTCCGTGATGGTCAGCGCATAGTTTAAAAGCCACTTTACATTGGAAGGATAATTGTCGGGATTGGCAAATTCTTCATCTGCAATAGCCTGAATGGTAGGGTCCATGGTAGACTCGATACGCAGACCACCGGAGGTCAGAATCTTTTCAGCCATGGCTTCGTCGTAGCCGGCATCTTCCACCAAATCTGCCAGCACCTGTTCGTAGAGCGCATCGGAAAAATACGAACCGGAGGTTGTGTTGGCGCTTTCGCGGTAGTCTATATCATAGTTACCGATTCTTTCATAGACATCCTCGGTGTCGGCGATGGCTTCGTCATACTGAGCCTGAGTAATGAAATTAAGTTTTAACATATTTGTCAGACATTTTTCACGTCGCGTTGCATTGGCCTCGGGATGGCGGATAGGGTTGTAGCCGGAAGGGTTCTGGGTGATACATGCGATAACTGCTGCTTCGGAGACAGTCAAATCACTTGCGGATTTACCGAAGTAACGCTTGGAAGCAGCCTCCACCCCCAGAGTATTCTGACCGAGGTTGATGGCATTCATGTATTCCAGAAGAATCAAGTCCTTCTCGTAATACTTGGATATTTCCAGAGCAAGATACTGCTCCTGAAGCTTTCGTTTTATCTTTTTAATTTTATTTTTTCCTTCTGAGGTCCATTCCGTGAACACAGTGTTCTTCAAAAGCTGCTGGGTGATGGTACTTGCACCCTGGGTTTCCTCTCCACCGGTTTTGATGAACTGATAGCCGGCGCGAAGGATACTCTTGAAATCAATACCGTTGTGCTGATAGAAACGCTCGTCCTCGATTGCCACAAACGCTTTTCCCAGGTAATCCGGCAGTTCGTCAATGGACTCAACGCGCAGACGATTGGAGTTGCTGCTGACGTATTGGTCAATTTCATTGCCTTCACAGTCGTATACAATGGTAGCCTGACCGGAAGCAACCACATCGCCGAAGCGAATCTTGGGTGTAGAGGCAAGAATGCCCTTGAAGGCACCCAGCCCTGCAGCCACACCGCAGATGCCCAGACCTATGACAGCTATCAGAACAAGCTTCACCAGCCCCAGTAATATTTTTCTTTCTATTTTTATTGTCTTTGAATTCAGTGCCTTTTGCTTGGAGCGGACACCTTTTTTCCCGTAATTCATTCAAATTCACCTTTCTCTGCAAATACAGTTATCCGATTCATTATATCAAAAAAAAGTATGTAAATAAAGGTTTTCTTTTCAACTTAATAATCTTAATAATTGTTTCACATTTTTGGAAAATTATGCTACCATAAATCTGATAGTATGAAAACAATAGATTTGCTTCGGAGATAACATGCGTTATGAATGAGAAAGGTGCTGACTCCTACCGTGTGCTGCTGGAAGGCGGCGAGGGTGAATATGTGGAAAAGAAGTCCCGTTTTATCGCGACTGTAAGAAAATGCGAGAGCGAGGAGGAAGCCACGGCTTTTATAGAGGAGATGAAAAAAAAGTATTGGGATGCCAGACATAACTGTTCTGCCTTTGTGCTGGGAAGCAGAGGAGAAGTGACCAGATGCAGCGATGACGGAGAGCCCGGCGGAACGGCAGGCCGTCCCATGCTGGAGGTATTGACCGGAGAGGGCATTCGTAATATCGCGGTTGTGGTGACAAGATATTTCGGTGGCGTGCTGCTGGGAACCGGCGGATTGGTGCGGGCATATACGCAGGCAGTGAAGGAAGGACTGAAAAACTGTACGCTGGGCAGGATGCGGTATGGACATGAAATCAGAGTAACGACGGATTACAACGGCATCGGAAAGATTCTTTATCTGCTGGAAAATACGGGGATTGAACCTTCTTCAAGTGAATACACGGACAGGGTAACGCTTCGACTGATTGTTCCGGCGGAGGATGCGGAGAAACTGAAAAAAGATATGGTGGAGGCTACCGGGGGCCGGGTTGAATTGGAAAAACTCAGGGAGCTTTATTTCGTTGACAAAGACCCCGGTACAGACTAAAATAATAATGTTCGGAGCAAAGGCATAATGCCGGTTATACTATAGCATGAAAGGTGGTGGTTTTTTTATGAAGAGTCAGAAAGTAAGTTCAGATAACCCTCTTCCGGGTCGAAGTTGTACCTTAATAAAAAAATCACATAAGGAGAAGTGCTATGGAAACAAGGAACGAACTGGAGGAGCTGCGTGAGTTCCTCGACACGAAGCAGTATACAAAGCTGCGCCAGTTTCTGGCAGAGCTGAATGATGCGGATATCGCCGCCCTTATGGAGGAATTGGAGGAGGAAGAGCTGCTGAAGGTGTATCGGATTCTTCCCAAGGACCTGGCGGCAGATGTGTTTTCCTATCTTGAGGTGGAGAGCCAGCAGACCATCATCAATTCCCTGTCGGACAAAGAGGCGGCAAACGTCATCGATAACCTGATGGCGGACGATGCGGTGGATTTGCTGGAGGAGATGCCGGCAAATGTAGTGGATAAACTGCTGGCAAATGCCAGACCCGATACCCGTCAGGCAATCAACCATCTTCTGCGCTATCCGGAGGATTCCGCGGGAAGCATCATGACGGTGGAGTATGTTTCCTTCAAGGAAAACATGACGGTGGAGCAGGCAATTGAACATATCAGGAATGTCGGACTGGACAGTGAGACCATCAATATCTGTTATGTGCTGGATACCCAGAGAAGGCTGGTAGGTACCGTTGCATTGCGGTATCTGTTGCTCAGCAAGGGCGATGAGGTAATCGGAGAGTTGATGCATGAAAATGTCATTTCCATTCAAACCCTCATGGACCAGGAGCAGGTTGCCGCACAATTTAAGAAATATGACTTTACCGCCATGCCAGTGGTGGACAACGAGAACAGACTGGTGGGAATTATCACCGTGGATGATATTGTGGATATCATGGAAGAGGAGACCACGGAGGATATGGAAAAAATGGCGGCTATTGTTCCCAGTGATAAGCCGTATATGAAGACAGGCGTGGGGGAAACTTATAAAAAGCGAATTCCCTGGCTGCTGCTTTTGATGGTATCAGCCACCTTTACGGGAGCAATTATCAGCTCCTTTGAGGAGGCTTTGAGCGTGTATGCGGCATTGATTGCATTTATTCCCATGCTGATGGATACGGGAGGAAACGCGGGCGGGCAGGCAAGTGTAACCGTTATCCGTGGGTTGTCTCTGGGCGAGATTGAATACAGGGACGTGCCGAAAGTTGTATGGAAAGAAATCAGAGTTGCGGTGCTCTGCGGTGTGACTCTGGCGGCAGCGAACTTTGGGAAGCTGATGCTGTTTGACAGAGTGGGGCTTTATGTGTCTTTCACGGTATGCCTGACACTGATTGCAGCTGTGATGATGGCGATGCTGGTGGGGTGTCTGCTCCCCGTAGGAGCAAAAAGACTGGGCTTTGACCCTGCGGTTATGGCAAGTCCGTTTATCACCACCATTGTGGATGCTTTGTCCCTGTTGGTATATTTCAGATTTGCTACGATGATACTTGGAATATAGAGAGATAGGAAAATGTTTCTGCCGGCGGAATGATTCTGAAGGGCTGACGGAAGCAGAAAATGAGAAAATATGGAACAGACAACGGAACAAAATAAATTGGCGGTGATGCCGGTAGGGAAGCTGCTGGTATCCCTTGCCATGCCGGCGATTGCGGCGCAGATTGTAAATCTTCTATATAATATGGTGGACCGCATCTATATCGGTCACATCCCGGGGGTGGGATCGCTGGCTTTGACCGGCCTTGGCGTGACATTGCCGGTTGTGATACTTGTAGCGGCATTTGCGGCATTGGTGGGATTTGGCGGTGCCCCAAGAGCATCCATTGCCATGGGAAAAGGAGATTATGAAACAGCAGAGAGAATACTGGGGAACTGTGTGTTTACGCTCATCTGTCTTGCACTGGTGCTGACAGCAGGCTTTTATGTTTTTGCGGAGCCCATTCTGTATGCCTTCGGAGCAAGCGAAGATACCATTGTTTATGCTTTACCCTATTTGCAACTCTATGTACTGGGCAGCATATTTGTCCTGCTGACTACCGGTCTGAACGCATTTATTACCTCACAGGGATTTGCTTCAGTAGGAATGAAGACTGTCATGATAGGAGCGGGTCTGAATATTGTGCTTGATCCGCTGTTTATCTTTGCCTTTGACATGGGAGTGCGTGGAGCAGCTTTGGCAACGGTGCTGTCTCAAGCGGTATCGGCTGTCTGGGTAGTACTGTTTTTATGTGGGAAAAAGACAATTCTGCACATCAGAAGAAAAAATATAAAATTCTCTTTCCGGATTATGGGACCGGTGCTTGCGCTTGGGGTTTCTCCTTTTATCATGCAGTCTACCGAAAGTCTGCTGTCGGTGTGCTTCAATACATCTCTGCAGAAGTACGGCGGAGATATCGCGGTGGGAGCCATGACAATTCTTGCAAGTATCATGCAGTTTTCCATGATGCCCCTTCAGGGGCTGACTCAGGGTATGCAGCCCATTGTCAGCTTTAACTACGGGGCGAAAAATATGGATCGGGTGAGAAAGGCATTTTTGCTGACGCTGGGGAGCTGTCTCTGTTATTCCTTTACGGTGTGGCTGTTGGCAATGTTGGTTCCCGGCGGATTGGCAAAAATTTTTTCTTCCGATGCGGCAACGGTGGAGTACACCCGTTGGGCAATGAGAATTTACATGGCGGTGTCCTGTGTCTTCGGAGCCCAGATAGCCTGTCAGCAAACCTTTGTGGCGTTGGGAAAAGCGGTTCATTCCCTGTTTCTGGCGGTGTTGAGAAAGATAATCCTGTTGATTCCTATGATATACATCCTGCCGCATTTCTTTGAAAACAAGGTATTTGCGGTGTTCCTGGCGGAGCCTGTGTCGGATTTGCTGGCGGTGACAACCACGGTGACATTGTTCTTCTGTACCGCATGGAAATTGATGAAGAAGGTGGAGAGGTAGTAGAAAAATACTACCTCTTTTTTGATGGGTGGTATAAAAAGGGACATTGAAATAACGGATGTAATTATATTATGATGAAGTTGCCGGCAGGGGATACCGTAGGAATATGAAACGGAATATGGAAAAGGGGAACAAAAGCATTTTGCATAAAATGCAAAAACACATGAATGGAGGATGGGTATGAGAGAACTGAAACGATTTTTTTTGAATTGTAAAAAACTGAATGAAAAAATGTTTTTGATGATTTTGGCATTATGTATGTTTATCATCCTGAATATCATTGCGAACAGCGGAGTGTATGGCTTTCGGGAGTTTTTTGATCCTCTGATATTGGGGTATATGGTAGGTCTTACGGTGCTGACACTTTTGTTTACGGGTATCGGAAAAGATTTCTGCAACGGCTTCCGGATTGCCTTTTCCAAAAAGAAGGAGGTTTCCAGAATAGAACTTCAGCAGGCTTTCAATGCGCTGAGTTATATGAAGCGGGTTGTTTTTCTGGAGGCCGGGTTAATGTCCCTGATTGGATTAAACAGCGTGCTGTATCATATGGATGATTTGAGTTGTGTCGGTCCGGCACTTGCCATCGACATTTTGAGCTTCGCATATGCAGCAATTTTTGCACTGATTCTTACCTTTGTTGCCGGAAAGCTGGAGATGGAACTGGTTTCTTTCATGGATGAACGAATCGAGGAGGCACCTGTGGAGGATGCACAGACAGTATACTTTAAGCTGAGAGGTCTTGGACTGACAGACCGGGAGGCGGAGGTGGCAAGATTGGTGAGCTGTGAGATGACCAACAAGGAAATCGGTCAGATGCTTTATATTTCAGATGCCACGGTAAAAAAGCATATAACACATATCCTTGAAAAAACGGGGCAGGAGGATAGAGAAAAGCTGACGGAGATGATACGAAATCTGCCTTAATCGGGTTCATATGGCAGGACATTCACTTTTTTGCGGATGTCCTGTTTTTTTGTTTTACATTTTGTGGGAAAACAGTTAAAATATTTTCGAGAGAGCACAGAGGAAATTGGGGGAATACGGTTGTGTGTATTAAAGTAGAAGAATTGAATCCCACGTTTTTGTTTACATGGAAGGGAACCAGACAGCGGGATAGGGATGAAGCGAACTATCAGAGCCACGACCATCTGGAGATGGCTTTTATCCTCTCGGGAGAGGGGAAATATCGGTTTGATGACGGCGTGATTTCCGTGCAGGAGGGGGATTTGCTGATTATCAATCCCGGTGTGAAGCATCAGGCCCTTGCCTGTCCGAATGCGGAACTGCCGACCACAGAGTTTTTTGTAGGAGCATTGGATATCAGAATTCCCGGGCTTCCGGACAATACGCTTCCTGTTCCGGAGGGAGGGCATGTGATGCATACCTCGGGAGAATTGCGGCAGAAGCTGTTTAAACTCTGCTCCTCCATGGAGGCCGAGAACGCGGTGTGCAGACAGGGACGATATTTTATGCTGAAGTCGTATCTGATGCAAATGATTCTGCTGGTCATCAGGGAGCAGTGTGAGCCGGTGGAGAGAGCAAAGGGATATGCCTTTGAATCCGTGAATAAAAAGTATGTGGTGGAACAGATTGTCAATTATTTTGACGACCATTACAGTGAGAAAATTTCTCTGGATCAAATTGCTGAAAATATGTATCTGAGCCCCTTTTATATTTCAAAGATATTCAAGAGTGAGACAGGGGATACTCCCATTCGCCATTTGATAAACATTCGACTGGAGAAGGCGAAGGAACTGTTGGAGAGCGGCTATGGCGGAAGCATCCAGAAGGTCGCGGCTTTGGTGGGATACGATGATGCATACCATTTCAGCAAGCTGTTTAAAAAGCGGTATGGAATATCACCCTCTCAGGCCAGAAAAAATGCGTGAAACATCGTTTATTTTTTAACTTTCGGAAAAAATGTTTACAAGAACAATACTTTTGGCTACAATGTTTCCGAAACGGAGGTAAAGACAAGTATGAGATATTTTTTTCAGTCGAAAATTGAGAAGAAAGAAAAGGGATATATGATACAGATTCCCTTCAACGTATGGGAGGTATGTAAGCAGAGAGACGTGATTCGGGCAGAGGTTGTCCTGGACAACAAAATCATTGACTGTGAGCTTCTTCCTATCGAAAAGGGTAATTATGAGATACACATTGAGGATGAGGATGCGGTCAACGTGGAATTGGGAGTTCCTCACAAGATATTGCTTCATATAAACGGCTCCCTGATTCGCATGGATCAGAACAGTCCCTACAGCTTTGAAAAGCCTATCCGCAAGATTGACAGTATGCAGGTTATCATTCAGCCGGAAGACGGTCTCTGCGGTCAGGCCTGTGTGGCAATGCTGGCAGGAGTCACTATTGCAGAAGTAATCAGTGTAATGGACTGCAGGGAGTGGCAGGCAACCATGGGACGGGTGATTTCCGCCCTGAATTATTACGGAATCGACCACAGTGATATTATCGTATACACGGAAGGACGGGATGCAGTACTTCCCAAGTGCTGCGTCATGATGGAAAAGATGGGACGATTCTGTCATTACCTGATACATTACGACGGAAAGTTTTACGATTCCAATCTGGGTGTACTGGAAGAGTATGATATGTCCAAGCTGCTGGGTTATCTGGAGATTAAGTGTTAGGAATGCGTTGGAGGACACCGTAAAAGAAATACTGAATTTTGCGGAAAGATACAAATGAGGGAGTAACAAAAATGAGTAAACTGACAGAAAATTACGAGAAGCTGGCGCAGGCCACGGGATTGCGGTATGATGCGGTCAATGAGCTGATATACGGAGAAAGAAGCGGATTTCAGATTATATTGAAAGCTTCAGACAGCAGATATCCCTATATGCTCACCATCCAGACCACCGCGAAAAATGCGACCGGGACACTTTTGGGCAAGGATGAAAAAAAGGAAGTGATAAAGAGTGTTGACAAGATTGCGAATGTGAAACAGGAAGGCAATCAGCTTTCTTTCTTCCAGAAGAATATTACAAATCAGGAGAAATTGGTAAATGCGCTGACAGATTCCCTGAACGGGGTGATATCTTTCCTGAATGCAAAGGGTTACAGTCCCTGCTGCAGCCTGTGTGGACAGTCTGTGGAAACATCTCCGTTCCGGGTTGGGTTGGAGTATCGTCATCTATGCTCCGACTGTGAACTAAGATTGCGCGACAGCAATGCGATTGCTGCACAGGCTAAGGCACAGAAGAAAGAGAATGTGGTGGGCGGTGTTGTTGGTGCCCTGCTTGGTTCTCTGCTGGGTGTGGTATGCATCATTTTGCTGAGCCAGATGGGTTATGTTGCAGCGCTTTCCGGTGTTCTTATGGCGGTGGGTGTTTTAAAGGGCTATGAGATACTGGGTGGCAAATTGACAAAGAAGGGTATTATTATCAGTGTTGTAATTATGTTGCTTATGACCTATATCGGTGACAGACTGGACTGGGCAATTGTGCTTCTCGGAGAAGGCGGCGGTGCGGATGCCGGTTACAATTTGTTTGAGTGTTACAGGCTGGTTCCCGATATGATTTCGTTGGAGTATATCGAAGTAGGGAGCTACCTTGCAAATCTGCTGTTACTTTATGTGTTCCTGCTGTTGGGGGCAGTTCCCACAATTATCTCCAAGGTGAAGGAGAAGCAGGAGGAAGGAAACATTGTAAAAATCGGTTCCGTCAACACTTACGGAAGCAATATTCAGTAATATACGGCATGTCTCCGAAGGCGTCGGGAATACAGTCCCGGCGCTTTATTATTTAAAATTATAAAGGAAATATTAAATCTGCCATTTGGGTATTGCGTGAGAAAATGAGAGAAAACACGAGAAAAGCAGAGATAAAGATAGATAAATAACAATATTCGGGCGCGAATGTGTTTGAAAAACTCTGCATATAAAACTAATATATGTCTTAACGATTAGCACTCGAATTAATTGAGTGCTAACAGAATAAAATACAGATTGAAATAAGGAGGCATTACAATGAAATTAGTACCTTTAGGTGACAGAGTTGTATTGAAGCAGTTGGTTGCGGAAGAAACCACAAAATCCGGTATCGTTCTCCCCGGACAGAACAAGGAAAAGCCCCAGCAGGCTGAGGTAGTGGCAGTAGGTCCCGGCGGTGTTGTAGACGGCAAGGAAGTGAAGATGGAAGTCAAGGTTGGCGACCAGGTTATCTACTCTAAGTACGCAGGAACAGAAGTAAAGCTGGACGATGAAGAGTACATCGTAGTAAAACAGAACGACATTTTGGCTATCATTGAGTAGTGCAGAATTGAAATGACGGATGAGCACGGGAGCTTGCTCACAGTGCTCAGAATGTCATTTCAATTCTATAGGACGAAAGTCCTCCATGAAATAAAGCGGACACGAAGTGTACGGTTTATGAATGGGCACTACGCAATGTAATCCAAAAGGAAAGCCCAAATAAAGCGGACACGAAGTGTACGGTTTATGAATGGGCACTACGCAATGTAATCCAAAAGGAAAGCCCAAATAAAGCGGACACGAAGTGTACGGTTTATGAATGGGCACTACGCAATGCAATATATTAAAAACAAAGTTTAATAAAAATGGAGGCTGAATCATTATGGCAAAAGAGATTAAATACGGCGCAGAAGCCCGTGCAGCATTAGAGTCCGGTGTTAACCAGCTGGCAGACACCGTAAGAGTAACCCTTGGACCCAAAGGAAGAAACGTAGTACTGGATAAGTCCTTCGGGGCTCCCCTGATTACAAATGACGGTGTTACCATCGCAAAAGAGATTGAGTTGGAAGATGCATTCGAGAACATGGGTGCCCAGCTCGTAAAGGAAGTGGCTACAAAGACCAACGATGTGGCAGGTGACGGTACCACTACCGCAACCGTGCTCGCACAGGCAATGGTGAATGCGGGCATGAAGAACCTGGCAGCAGGCGCTAACCCCATTATCCTGAGAAAGGGTATGAAGAAAGCTACCGACCGCGCAGTGGAAGCAATTTCCAAGATGAGCCAGAAAGTTAACGGCAAGGAGCATATCGCCCGTGTAGCAGCTATTTCCGCAGGTGATGAATCTGTAGGACAGCTGGTTGCAGATGCTATGGAGAAGGTGAGCGGTGACGGCGTTATCACCATCGAGGAATCCAAGACCATGCAGACCGAGCTGGATCTGGTAGAAGGTATGCAGTTTGACAGAGGATATATTTCCGCTTATATGGCAACAGATATGGATAAGATGGAGGCAACACTTGAAAGTCCTTATATCCTGATTACAGATAAGAAGATTTCCAACATTCAGGAAATCCTGCCCCTGCTGGAGCAGATTGTACAGTCCGGCGCAAAGCTGCTCATCATTGCAGAGGATGTGGAAGGTGAAGCTCTGACCACACTGATTGTCAACAAACTGCGCGGCACCTTCAATGTTGTTGCTGTTAAGGCTCCCGGTTACGGCGACAGAAGAAAGGCTATGCTGGAGGATATCGCTATCCTGACCGGCGGTACCGTAATCAGCTCCGAGCTTGGTTATGAACTGAAGGATACCACCATGGATATGCTGGGCCGTGCGAAGAGCGTGAAGGTTCAGAAGGAGAACACCGTTATCGTTGACGGCGAGGGTGATAAAGATGCAATTCAGTCCAGAATTGCTCAGATTAAGAACCAGATTGAGGAGACTACCTCCGATTTCGATAAAGAGAAGTTGCAGGAGAGACTGGCTAAGCTGGCAGGCGGTGTCGCAGTTATCCGCGTAGGTGCAGCTACCGAGACAGAGATGAAGGAAGCAAAGCTTCGTCTGGAGGATGCACTGGCAGCAACCAGAGCAGCAGTGGAAGAAGGTATCATCTGCGGCGGCGGTTCCGCATATATCCACGCTTCCAAGGAAGTTACAAAGCTGGCTGATACACTGGAAGGTGACGAGAAGACCGGTGCTCAGATTGTACTGAAGGCTCTTGAGGCACCTTTGTACCACATTGCGGCAAACGCAGGTCTGGAAGGCAGCGTCATCATCAACAAAGTGAGAGAATCCGAGATTGGTGTCGGCTTCGATGCTCTGAAGGAAGAGTATGTCGACATGGTGAAGGCAGGTATTCTGGACCCTGCAAAGGTAACCAGAAGTGCCCTGCAGAACGCAACAAGCGTAGCAAGCACACTGCTCACAACAGAGAGCGTTGTAGCAAATATCAAAGAAGAAACACCCGCTATGCCTGCCGGTGCTGGCGGCATGGGAGGAATGATGTAACATTTCCATCACAAAACAAGCGCCACCCGTATGGGTGGCATTTGTTTTTTTTTTTGTGGGCATTTATCGAGGAAAGCAATAGTACGTAGCATGGCTTCTGCGGTAGCTGAAGGCTCTTTGCGGAAAAAAGATACAAAACCGCTTGACATAGTAATGAAAACTATGTATTGTAATTAAGGGCGCGCAAATAAGCGCTTTATGTTTTAAAATAATTATGCTATCATGGAAAAGCATGAGGCATTAAGATAGGAGCGTGAAGCTGTATGAATCAATTTGAGTACATTGTAGCGGACATCGACGGTGATTATGCACATCTGAAGCGGATTGATATAGAGTCCGATGAACTGAAACTGGTAGCCAGAGCACTTCTGCCGCCGGAAATCGCCGAGGGAACAAAGCTGCTTTACCAGTGGATGCAGTATAGTATTGCGGAATAGTGTCCTGCTGTTGGAATGGCATTATACTGAAGTGAGGCAGAGGGATATATGATAAACATTTTATTATGTGGGAACAAGAAGGTTTTTGACGGAGCTTTGACTCAGTTGATTTCCATGACAAACAGGACAAAGGAAGCGATTCATGTATACCTTATGACCATGAATCTGGAGAGAGTGAGGGAAGATTTTGTCTCCATTACTGATGAGCAGGTTGATTTCCTGAATCATGTGCTTCGGAAAAAGAATCCGGATAATGTGGTGGAAAAACTGGATGTGACGGATTTGTATGAGCAGGAGTTTCATGAGTGCGTCAATGAGACGGCTTATTGTACACCATACACTTTGTTGCGCCTGTTGGCTGACATGATTCCTGAAATACCGGATAAGCTGCTGTATCTGGATATTGATATTATGATAGCTAACGACATCAGGCAGCTCTGGGATATTGATGTGACGGAATATGAGTATGCGGCGGTAAAGGAAAAGTACGGATGCTGGTTAATCAGACCGGACTACTTCAATGCCGGTATGCTGCTTCTGAATATGGCAAGGATAAGAGAGACGGGATTGCTGGTAAAAGCTCGGGAACTGATTCGGACAAAAAAGCTGCTTTTTGCAGACCAGTCCGCTATCTTTAAGTCCACAACCAAAAAGAAGCTGATTCCCAGAAGATATAATGAACAGTCCAAATTCAACAGAAAGGATACGGTGGTTTGTCACTTCTGCAAGAGGCTGATGTTTCTTCCCTATCCCCACACGGAGAATTACAAGCAATGGCAGGTGGAGGAAATTCATAAATATTTACACTGTCATACCTTTGATGAGGACTTGGAAGAATATTTGAACTTAAAACAGGAATTTGAAAAAAGCAGGGAACAAAAGTAAAGAGAGAATAGGAGAAAAACATGACAGACACAAAAATCAGCAAAGAAATACCTATTTTTTTTGCAGTAGATGACGGCTATTGTCCTTTCCTTGCGGTGGCAATTCAGTCTTTGATTGACAATTCCTCCGCTGAAAATACATATCTGATTAAAATACTGCATACGGATATCAGCGATGAGAATAAAAAGAAAATTGCAAAATACGAGAGAGAAAATGTTGACATTGAATTTGTGGATTTGAATTATTACATTCAGAAGGTGAAAGATAAGCTTTACACCAGAGACTATTATTCCAAGACTACGTATTTCAGGCTTTTCCTTCCCAACCTGTATCCACAGTATGATAAGGTGCTTTATCTGGATAGCGATATTGTCATTCTGGATGATATTGCGAAACTTTACAATACCGACATGGGAGATAATCTGGTGGCGGCGGCACCTGACGATGTCATTCAGTTTAATGAGGTATTCCAGGTGTATGTGGAGAAGGTGGTTGGCGTTGCTGACTATCGAAGATATTTTAACGCCGGTATTCTGCTGATGAATCTGGATGAGATGAGGAAATTTAAGTTTCAGGAGAAATTCCTTTATTCTCTGGACAGAATTACCTTTGCGGTTGCTCAGGATCAGGACTATTTAAACAGACTGTGTAAGGGCCGTGTAAAGCTGATTGACAGGATATGGAACAGAATGCCCATAGCAGATCCCAAGATTAAGACGGAGAATGTAAAACTGGTTCACTACAATCTGGCTTTCAAGCCCTGGCATTTTGAGGATATTCTGTACAAGGAATTCTTCTGGATGTACGCACAGGAGACAGAGTATTTTGACACCATTCAGAACATTAGGGATAATTTTTCCGAGGAGGACCGTTTTAAGGATAACCAATCCCATGACAGACTGAAAAAGCTTGCGAAGAAGGAATCCGACTGCGTCGGGGATGACAGAAAATACAGAAGGTAACCGGCGAAGGGTGAAAACCTGGGGATACAGTGTATATATGAGAGGGAAAGATGAGAGAAAAAGTGAACGTGAAAGCAGATGAGAACATTGCTGCAGTGGAAAAACAGCAAATGCGGGTGCCGGAGAAGTCACCTGTCAGACTGGCTGTGCTGGCAAGAATTGAACAGTTGGAGAGAGAGGGAAAATTTGATGTGGATGCGGAGGAAGACCCGCCAACACTGCCTCTGGAGCCCAACGAAATAGACTACCTGAGGGTAAAACCTTCCAGCAAGGCGAAGGTAAAGTTGTCCTATGCCATTGCAGGTAAGTTTGTGGATGGCCTACTGAAGGATAAAAAGCTGATTTTAAAGGAAATCAAGGGAATGGAGAACCTGAACGGATTGAAGTCGGGTGCCATTCTGACATGCAATCATTTTAATCCCTTTGACTGTTTCACAGTAGAGCATCTGTTCCGTATTTCGGAGCATAAGGGAAAAAAACAGCTGTTTAAGGTAATCAGGGAGGGAAATTATACCAATTTCCCGGGCTTTTACGGATTCCTGTTCCGCAACTGCAACACACTGCCCCTGAGCCAGAACAAGAAGACCATGTACAATTTTCTGAAGGCTGTGGACACCATTTTACAAAGAGGAGATTTCATCCTCATTTATCCTGAGCAGAGTCTGTGGTGGAATTACCGCAAGCCCAAGCCGCTGAAAAACGGAGCCTTTAAGTTTGCTGCCAAAAATCATGTGCCGGTACTGCCCATTTTTATTACCATGGAGGACAGCGATACCTGCGGACCGGACGGATTCCCCATACAGGAGTACACGGTCTTTATTGAAAAACCCATATATCCAAGGGATAACCTTCCTGAGCGGGAGCAGGTGACTGCCATGCGGGATGAAAACTATAATGTCTGGAAGAGAGTTTACGAGGAGTTTTACGGAATCCCGCTGGAATACAGTATATGTACTTCCGGTGAATGCGGTGAAGACGGAGCGCCGGAATGAGAGAAGCTGTGAAAGAGAAAAGGATTATCTACTATTCGGATGAACTGAATGATGAGTTCTCGGAAGCAGAGATAACACCCAGAGTTATTGACAAGGACTTTCGATATTTTCACAAAAAACCTTGGGATATCTGCTCTTTGGTGATACAGAACGTGCTTAGTATGCCGCTCAAGGTTCTTTATCAGAAAATAAAGTTTCATTTAAAATACGTAGGCAGGCAAAAACTGAGAGAGTGCAATAACAGAGGTTATTTTATATACGGAAATCATACCCAGCCCTTTGCGGACACCTTTATTCCCAGTGTAGCCAACTATCCACACCGGAATTTCTTTATTGTCAATCCGGAAAATGTGTCCATACCCGGGATGCGCGTGCTGGTGGAGATGTTGGGAGCCATTCCCATTCCCTGTGATATAGGCGGTATGAAGAACTTTGTGAAGTCGGTGGAGGACAAGATAAAGAGGAATTACTCCGTCACAATTTATCCGGAGGCACATATCTGGCCCTACTATACCGGCATCAGACCTTTTAAAGCGGTATCCTTTCAGTATCCCGTAAAGCTGAATTGTCCCGTGTATGCATTGACGAACACCTACCACGAGAGAAAGGGAAAGCCGGGGAAGGTCAATATTGTCACCTACATTGACGGTCCGTTCTATCCCGATGAGAATCTGAAACCCAAGGAAAGACAACAGGAGCTGCGGGATCGTGTGTATCGGTGTATGACGGAACGCAGCCGGGAGAGTGATATAGAGGTCATACAGTACAGAAGGGCACAGGAATATCAGCGGGAAGAAGCCGAGAAAAAGGCGCGGGATGAGAGCCCGGAAAATGACGGATAAGTGAAAACAGAGAGTGAAGAATCATTACATAAAGCAGATCAAACAAGCGTGTCGGAACAGGTTCCGGCACGTTTTTTACGTTTGAGACACAAAAACTTACCTCTTACGCAGGACATATTTACAGATTCTGAATTATCTGTATACTATAATTGTAAGCAGTTAAGAGAACCGCCGCGGCAGAAAAGGAAATGATATGAAGGTAAAAATAGAAATTGAGGAGGGACTGGAGGAGGAAGAGGTAGTCATCCGGTGCGGAAGCCT
Source organism: Acetatifactor sp. (assembly GCA_016303085.1). Taxonomy (GTDB): domain Bacteria; phylum Bacillota; class Clostridia; order Lachnospirales; family Lachnospiraceae; genus Acetatifactor. Next base: position 14,443 of record JAEDMI010000003.1, on the reverse strand, counting down.
GAATGATTCAGTTGTCAGCCTTCAGAACTACATATCAAAACAGAGCAACGGCAAGCGGTGCCTGACCCTGACAAGCGGAGAGACGGATTTCTTTGTACCGATAGATGAAATCTACTTCTTTGAGACGGAAGGGCGGGAATTGCGGGCCCACACGGCAGACAGGATATTTACATGCAGCTATAAACTTTATGAGCTGGAGGAACTGTTGCCGGGAAGCTTCATGAGGATATCCAAATCCACCATTGCCAACTTAGATTATATCTATTCCATTACAAGGAACCTGACAGCATCCAGTGTGGTGGAGTTTTCGGGAAGCAATAAAAGAGCAATGGTGTCCAGAAGCTATTATAAGCTGCTGGTGGATAGGCTTCAGACAAGAAAGCTGGGAAATAAACGAAGAATGAAGTAGCAAAAGGAAAAAGCAAAAAAAAGGGTAAAAGTAGTAAAGGCATGTGAAAGGGCATGCACAATAAAGCATGCAGGACATGCGGAAAGAGGTAAACTATGGAGAATATTGAAGTATCTTTTGAACAGGACGGGGAAAAGAAAATAGGAAAAAGAGGAAGAAAAATTTTCTGGGGTATTGTCATTATATTTGCTGCCATAGCACTTTTGGCGAACAAGCTGGGGTATCTTGGGGAAATCGGATTTTGGTCAATTGTCATTTCTATCGTTTTGGCGGCAATCCTGATTGACGGTATCATAAAGCGCAGCTTTGGGGAAATGATGTTTTCACTGGCATTCCTGGTTATTGTCAACGATAAGTTGTTGGGGCTGGAAGCCATTACTCCTTGGCCGGTTCTGCTGGCAGCGTGCGCGCTGACCATTGGATTGAATATGTTATTTCCCCGTTTCAGAAAACATCATCATATTCTGATAAACGGAAAAAAACCCAAGGCAGTCAGTACAGAAACCCTGGAAGGCAACATCATTTTTTATGCGAACACCTTTGGAAGCACTGTGAAATATATTTCCGGTGAGGTATCTGAGGTGAATATTGAGAACAGCTTCGGCTCTATGGAGGCCTACTTCAGTGACGCTGTTTTAAAAAACGGTACAGCCAAGGTAAATGTAGATTCTTCCTTTGGCAGCGTGGAATTGCATGTTCCTTCGGATTGGAAAGTGATTATGAATGTAGATACTTCCTTCGGAGCTGCGGAGGAGACGGGGCATTGTAATCCAAACGGAGAGAATACCCTTTATGTAGAGGGAGAGATTTCCTTCGGCGGGTTGGATATCAGCTATATCTAAATTGAACAGATCAAAATAAGCGCGCGGAGCTCTGCTTTTGCGGAGCTCCGTTTTTTGCGCGAAAATTGAGCCGGACAGACGTGCTTGCACGGATACCCGGCGAATAACGCGACATCCGGTCAGGTTCTCCTGACCGGAGCGCGAAAATTGAGCCGGACAGGGGAAAATGAAATGAGTAAAAAGAGTAGTGGAGCAGCAAAAAGGTATAGGGAGAGCTTCTTTGCGAAAAATAAATTAAATTATGCTTTGACAATTATAACAACCATCGGCAGCAGTATTTTATCGGTAGTCCTGGCAAGTTTTCTGAAAGGCCTGATGGATTTGGCTGGTGGCGGCAATATGGAGCAGCTGAAGCGTTTTTTTATCCTGACAATAGCATTGCTGGTGGGCTACGGAGTAGATTTCCTGATTCTGCGGACGGTAAAATATAATTTCATGAAAAAAGCAGTGGAAGGATACCGGAATAAAGCATTTGCGGACATTACAGCAAGGAGCATAGGTTCCTTTGGAAAAGATAACAGCAGTAATTATATATCCGCACTGACAAATGATGTCACATCCATCGAAAATAATTATCTGCTTGTACAATTTGATTTGCTGGAGCAGATATTGACGGCTGTTTTGGCGCTGGGACTGATGATTTATTACAGTTGGTCAATGACGCTGGTGGTGATTGTACTGTGCATTCTGCCCATTGCCGTCTCCATGGTGTTTGGCAGTAAGGTAGCAAAGCAGGAGCAGGAGATCAGTGACCGGAACGCGGGTTTTATGGCCATGGTCAAGGATTTGCTCAGCGGATTCGGTGTAGTGAAGAGTTTTCAGGCTCAGACCGAGGCTACAGCGCTCTACGGGGAAAAGAATCATGAGCTGGAACAAATTAAGTGTAAGCGTCGCAAGACAACACAGTTGATTCAAATTATTTCCATGATGGCAGGTTTCCTGGTGCAGATGGGGGTATTTATCTTTGGAGCATATCTTGCCATAGAGGGACAGATTACAGCCGGTGTGGTGGTAGCCTTTGTACAGATGATGAATTACATCCTTTCACCCATCAATCAGCTGCCTGTGCTTTTGGCAAACAGGAAGGCGGCAATAGGACTTATGGAAAAACTTGAAGCCTGCTGTGAGGAAAGCAATGAGAAGGAGAGACAGGAAACAGTAGACAATGTGGCAGAAGGTATCCGCTTTGAACATGTGAGCTTTTCCTATGAGGAGGAGAAGACTGTGTTGAAGGATGTCAGCGTAAACTTTGAGGCGGGAAAGAGCTATGCTATCGTGGGAGGCTCCGGTTCCGGAAAATCCACCATGCTGAATCTGATTATGGGCAGCTACCCGGAGTATGAGGGCAGCGTCACCATGGGAGATAAGGAGCTGAAGAAGGTGAACACGGACAGTATTTTTGATTTGGTATCTGTCATTCAGCAGAATGTGTTTATCTTTGACGATACCATCCGCAGGAATATCTGTATGTTCAAGGAATTTCCGGATGAACTTGTGGAGTCCGCTGCGGTGCGTGCGGGCTTGAAGAACCTGATTCGGGAGAATGGCTGGGATTATGATTGCGGTGAGGGCGGTTCTCATCTGTCCGGCGGTGAAAAGCAGCGTATCGCCATAGCCAGAAGTCTGCTTAGAAAATCACAGGTGTTATTAGCAGATGAAGCTACTTCTGCCCTGGATGCTGAAACGGCGGACAGCGTTACAAATGCCATCCTGGATATCGAGGGGCTGACAAGGCTGGTGGTAACCCATAAGCTGGAGGAGAAGACTCTGACGCGGTTTGACGGAATTGTGGTGATGCGAAACGGAAGAGTTGAGGAGATTGGAACTTTTGAGGAATTGATGGAAAAGAAGGAGTACTTCTATTCCCTGTATCAGGTCAGCAGAGAGTGAAGCTGAAGAATATGTGCAAGATTTGACATAATATTACAAGAAAATGACGCGACAGAAGAAAGCCTGTAACGTATGCTGAAAATGTAATTCCTTGTTTTGCGGCAGAGGATGGTAAGATGCTCAGGCAACGGCAGAAAGGCAGGTTTGGTATGAATCCAAAAAGAGTATATCACAACCCGGTGCAGAGGGGATTTTTCCCTGACCCTTCGGTGATTCGTGTGGGGGATGACTATTACATGGTGAATTCCAGTTTTCAGTATTTTCCGGCGATTCCCATCTCCCACTCCAGAGATATGGTACACTGGCACATTGTAGGTCACGCCATCTCCAATCCGGAGTGGCTGGACATCAGTGACATCAGGGATTCCCATGGTATTTGGGCACCGGATATTTCTTATGCGGATGGTAAATTTTATATCTTTGCCACACTGCGGCTCAATGCCGACGGCAAGCGGGATAATAATGTGATGCGCAGGCAACTTGTGATGGTATCGGACAAGCCGGAGGGGCCCTACAGCAAGCCGGTATGTCTGGAGGTGGATAATATTGACCCTTCCCACTTTGTGGATGACGACGGAAAAAGGTACATGGTGATTGCCAAAGCCGCGCAGACAGTGCCTCTGTCGGAGGATTCCCTGAGCGTTGCGGGGGATATGAAAACAGCATGGGACGGAACGGGCGAACGCTGTTCTGAAGGTCCCCACATCATGAAGAAGGATGGCTATTACTATGCCATTGTGGCGGAAGGGGGCACCGGCTACGGACACGGCATCAACGTGGCGAGAAGCACCTCGCTTTACGGAGAATACCGGAATTCGCCCTATAATCCCGTCATGCGCCAAAAAGACCCTGCTGCGCCGATTCAGAGGGCAGGTCACGGAAAGCTGGTGCAGGATCAGAACGGAAAGTGGTGGTGCTATTATCTCTGTGGCAGACCCAATCAGGGAAATTATACCACCGTTGGCAGAGAATCCGCACTGGACCCGGTACAATGGACGGAGGACGGTTGGTTTACCGTAAATGGGGGAAAGGGTCCCAGCCTCACCCAGGAGGCTCCCGACTTGCCGGAATGTATTTTTGAAAGAAATCTGTTTGACGATTTTAACGACACAAAACTGAATTTAGAGTGGGAATTTGTACGCAACCCCGATAACGGTTCCTGGAGCCTGACAGAGCGCCCCGGTTACTTCCGTATCTGGACCAGAGACGGACAATTGAACGAAATACGTTCCAAGAACACGCTTCTGCGCAGAGAACAGGAGCTTTCTTACACGGCGGAGACAAAGGTGGACTTTTATCCTGACAGGGACGGAGAGCAGGCGGGTCTGACCTGCTATTACAGTACAGCAACTTATGCCAGATGTGCGGTGTGCTGTGAGGGCGGCAGAAAGTTGCAGCTGGTCATTAACCGAAACCATGGCGAGGAGCTTATGGCGGAGGTTGAGAATATAAAAGAAGTTCCCGTATACCTGAAGGTGGTCGTGGATAAGCTGACAAGAACCTTTTATTACAGCTATGACGGGAAGGAATGGATGGAGATAGGGCGGCTGGAAAACTGCATTTATCTTTGCGACGAAGGGGTGCCGGATGACCCCAAACGCCACACCGGGACGCTGGTGGGCATCTATGCCAACAACGGGGGCTGCGGCAGCAGAAAGGCCGCGGATTTTGATTATTTTAAATATGAGGATTAAGCAGAAGGCTTAACCGAAAGAAAAGCAGACCGGATTTGGTCTGCTTTGTTTTCATATGGCGTATTTGGCGGAGTTTTTTATTTTGTGTGTAATAAAACATATGAAAGCAAGGTATTGCAGCTTTTTGCTGCCTCCCTTTTTATCTCACCCTGCAGTCATGGTTGACTTCAAAATTGCGGTCCAGAGCATTTAAAAGGATATTCATGGTCAGATTTGCCTTCTTGGAGATGTCGTTGCGTACAACCTTAACTGAACGGGGCAGCACACTCAGATTTTCCTCAGAGGATATGACAGCCATTTCGGAGTTTTTCAAGTGGGGGTACACCATAAGGGCAAGATAGGTGCCTATCACAATTATCTTTTTTCCGGAAAGGCTTTTTACCTGCTCCTCCGAAAAGTCGGATAGGGTGATAACCCTGTGGGCAGGAAAGCTCTCTGTGATAAAGGAGAGGAAATTTTCATTTGCATATTTGTCAATCAGGAGATAGCTGTCATCACCGATCAAATCCGTGGCTTGGGAAATCAGGTAAGGATAATCGGTATAAATCTGGTAAAACAAATCATCCTTCACAATCATATCCACATTGATAACGGGAACAAAGCATTTTTCGGAGAGATTGACAAACTGTTCTCTGGTCAGGTCTATTGCGATAACGGCATTGATATTTCTGTTGGCGGAGACGGTGTCTTCGTCTCCGGTTACGGGCACAAAAAGGATATCATATTTCAAGCGGTTCATGCGTTCTATCATCATATTGACAAAGGTATTGATTTCCATATTTCTCGACGGTGTACAGGGGTCAAGCTGATAAGCCACACCGATGACATTGCTTTTTCCCGTAGCCAGGCTGATTGCCGCATGACTGGGTCTGTAATTCAGCAGATTTGCAATCTGCAAAACCTTTTTTCGGGTTTCATTGCTGATTTTCTGGTCGGTTCTGTTGTTCATAATATAGGAGACGGTGGCAACGGAAACTCCTGCCTCACGCGCCACATCCTTTACGGTAACTTTCTTTTCCATTGTAAATTTTCATTCCCTTTTACTTAATTTTTTCGGATGTCTCGAAGAGAAAGTGCGATGAAATAAGGAAGCCTGTAAACAAGCCAACTTAACTGTATAAGTAATCTTACAAATCATCGCCGAAAATGTCAAGAAATTTGTTGACAGATTCTTGTGACAATGTTATTATTCACTTAACCGTTTAATCTAAACGTTTAAGTAGAAACAGGAGGTATTCAAAATGAAGAAAAAAATGAAAAAGTTATTGGGAGTTGTTCTGGCTTGTGTGGCAGTGGTGATGTCTGTCTGCGCATGCGGTGCTTCTCCGGAGAAGGAAGCGATTACGGTTACATTTATGAACGGAGATACGCAGTTGGGTCAGGTGACGGGAACGGCAGGCGAGACTCTGGCAGACTATGTACAGTATGAGTCCGTCGACGGGTTTGAGTTTCAGGGCTGGTATGAAACCCCTACATTGCTTGAGACAAGCAAAAAGGATCTGGCTTCTGCCACTTTTGACAAAGATACCACACTTTTCGGAAGCTTTAAGTCATTGCAGGTAGCTGAGGATACAAGGGTTTGGTACATAGTAGGTACAGGCGGCAATCCTGATCTTGCGGCAAGTAACTGGGGAGCGGATGTGGATGCATCGGTGAAGGATGCGTGTCAGTTAAAGGCAACCGGTAATGCAGTAAACGAATTTGCAATTACCCTAAATCTTTATGAGGGAGATCAGTTCCAGATTATTCCTGATTGGTCATGGGACGGTCAGAAGGGTTACGGCTGCTTTACTTCCATCGATGATACACAGATGGCAAACGGCGGCGGCTTAAGCGGCGAAGACTCAAAATCAAACATTAATGTATTGATGGACGGAAATTATACCGTTACATTGACTACTGACCCCGACAATTCCCTTCAGGATACCCTGACAATTGTCAGAAACGGTGATGCAACCGCAGAGGCAAAGGAGCCGGAGCCGGAAAACGTATATGAAGTAACCGATGCCACGGGAATTATGGTGAAGGGAAGCTGGGTGTCCGACTGGTCCGAAAATAAGGAGCTTACAAGAGTGGACGGAACAAACAAGTTCACCATCACAATGGAACTGGCAGCAGGAACGGAACTTTATTTCATGGTATTTGACAACGGTGCGGATACCGGACTTGGCATGAATGCTTCAGCCGTGACCGACGAAGCCTCCAAGGCACTTCTGGAGGAAGCCTACAATGTAAAGGTGGCAGCAGACGGCGCGTATACCTTTACGGTTGATGCTGAGACCATGACAATTACAGTGGAAAAATAAAGAAGCGGCAGGAGAACATAAAATGAACAGATGTGCGATACAGCATATTGTGGATTCGTCATATTGTTTTCCGGTTGCACCAAATGAAATCGTATTGAGACTGCGCACGGAGAAGAACGATATCGTCCGTGCGCAGGTAATCTATGAGAATAAATACGTAATCGGAGAGTCCCAGAAAAAAGCCGAAATGAGGAAGGCGTACACGGGTGAGCTGTTTGACTTCTACGAGGTTAAACTCTCTCTGGAGGATACCAGGCTTGCTTATGTGTTTTACATAAATGACGGGGAAAAGAATTATTATTTCTCTGAGGACGGTGTGACCGAAGACTACAATTTTACACTTGGCTTTTACAATTTTTTTCAGTATCCTTATATTAACCGGGCAGATATTATGGAATGCGTTCCATGGATGAAGACAGCGGTATTTTATCAGATTTTTGTAGACAGGTTCCGCATGGGTGACAGGGAGAAGGATACATCCTATATTAACTGCAAATGGGGTGACATCCCAACGCCGAAGACCTTTGCAGGCGGTGATTTAAAGGGGATTACGGAGAAGCTGGACTATATTAAGGAGTTGGGCTGTAATGCCATTTATCTGACGCCGGTATTTACGTCCATATCAAACCATAAATATGATATCAGTGATTATTATCGGGTTGACCCGCACTTCGGCACCAACGAAGATTTGAAGGAACTGGTAAAAACTGCTCACAGCAAGGGTATGCGTGTGGTGCTGGATGCAGTGTTTAATCATTGCAGTGAACGCCTTGCGCAGTTTCAGGATGTGCTGAAAAAGGGAAAGGAATCTCCATACTTTGACTGGTTTGTCATCAGGGGCGACAAGGTAAGTGAAAAGAGAGATAATTACGAGACTTTTGCGGCATGTGATTATATGCCGAAACTGAACACATCAAATGAAGAGGTTCAGGAATTTTTACTGGATATCGGGGCCTACTATCTGACCGAATATGATATTGACGGTTGGCGTCTTGATGTGTCGGATGAAATCAGTCATTATTTCTGGAGAAAATTCAGGGAGAGAATTAAAAATACAAAAAAGGATGCAGTTATCATAGGCGAAAACTGGCATGATGCCAACAGCAATTTAAGAGGCGACCAGTATGACAGCATTATGAATTACGCATTTACGAAATTGTGTCTGGACTATTTTGCATGGGGAAACAAGAATGCGGAGCAGGCGGCCTGGAAGCTGAATGAGCTTCTGATGAGAAATACCGACCCGGTCAATACCATGATGCTGAATCTGCTGGACAGTCATGATACTCACCGATTTTTCAAGGAGGTGGGCGGGAACAGGTTTAAAATGAAGGCAGCGCTGGCACTTTTATTCCTGTTTACAGGCACACCCTGCATCTTTTACGGCACGGAAATCCTGACGGAGGGCGGTTATGACCCGGATTGCAGGCGGTGCATGGATTGGGAGAAGGCAAGACCGGATGGGGAGTGCAATGATATCTATGAACTGATAGGAACTTTGTCGTCACTTCGTAAGGAACAGAATACGGCGGAGGGAGCAATCAAAATTTATGCGGAATCGGATGTCCTGATTCTTGTTAATGTGACGGAGAAGAGAGAGATTAAGCTGCTAATCAATAATACGGCGGAGAAGCAGACAGTAGATTCTGAAACTGTCATGCCATACAGCTTCCGCATAAGTCTGAATGGAGGGACAATTTTGTATGAGCAGATGTAAAAGAGGGGCGGCACTTTTGCTGACATCGGTTTTGGTGCTGGGAATGACAGGCTGCGGCAGTGACGCAAAGGAGACGTCGGGGGATGAGGTGATTACCCTTCGTATCCTGGAAAACGATACCGCAAAACTGGAGGGATATCTGGATGTGCTGCTGAATGCCTTTAATGAAGCCTACAAGGATAAAGGAATACAGGCAGTGGATGCAAATATGGATGAGTATTCCGACCTGGCGGCCAACGGCCCTTACGGCTATGGACCGGATGTGATATATCAGGCCAATGATAAGCTGATGACTTATGCGGAAGATCATCACATTCTGCCTTTGGACATTGAGAAGCTGGATTGCTACGAATACACACCCGCGGAGGCATGGGAAGCATTTAAAATCAATGTTGACGGAGAGGTTTACTGTTGCGGTATTCCTGTCAATATCCAGGAACCCATGCTCTTCTACAGGGAGGATATGATGCCGGAAAACTGGCAGACGGAGTGGGATGACAACCAAAACGGTGTGGCGGACTTTTTTGAGAACTGGAATGATTTGTATGCCTATTCGAAATATTTGCGTGAGACGGATACAAGTGCCAACAGAGACAGTCAGTACGGTTTTATGTCATCCTTCAACAATCTGTATCTGAACGGTGAATTTCTTTTTTCCTATGGGGCTTATGTGTTTGGCAAAAATGAAGACGGAACATTAAATTCCGCAGATGTCGGGCTGTCCGGAGGGGATGCGGCTACAGGACTGTTTGCGCTCAGGCAGATGGCAGCACTGATGAATGAGGGATGTATCGATGATACGATTACTTTAAACCGTTACGAGAAGCTTGCGGACGGTTCTTACTTCTGTGCTGTGTCTACACCGGATACTTACAGCCTATTCATCAGTAAGCTGGCGTTGAAATATGAGGAGAGCGGGTTAAGTGCTGCGGATGCGGAGGCAAAAGCCAAAGAGAATCTGAAGATGACAGAGCTTCCGGCGCGCATGCCTGCCGACGGTGATTTGTCCAAGGACAGCGGAAAATTGTCCGATGATGACTGGGTAGAAACTGTTGTCATGGGCGGCGTCAACGGATACGGAATCAGCTCTTACACGGAACACAGAGAGGCATGTATTGAATTTGTCAATTTTGCCACAAGTTTTGAGATGATTCAGAACCGCATGGATATGCTGGGAATCGCTCCTACACGCTCCGATGTGGCAGAAAGCTCGGGCGGTGTGACGGATACGATTTTTAACAGCCTCTCGGAGGGCAGAATTTACCTGATGCCTTCCATTAAAGCGGTTGACCAGATATGGGTTCCTGCCCAGACCCTGCTTGGGGATATTGCGAAGGATCCTTTCAGGGAAGCAAAGGGAGAGACGCCGAAATATGCGTCTGAGCAGGACATTGAAAAGGCCATCCAAAAAGTCGATCAGGATATTTATGATGCGATTTACACTTTGAAATAGTGTGGGGAGAAACGGATACGGGAAAGAAAGGGGGAAGGACGATGAGCCGGAAAACAGAGCGCCCGCAGATATCCCTTCCGGTGAAGGCTTCCATGCTCATCATGGGTACGGGACAGCTTTTGCAGAGACAATGGGTGAAGGGCATTCTCTATTTGGCCTGTTTTGCCAGCTATATTGTATACCTTGTGGCGACCGGCGCTGAGGATATGGTGGGCTTTTTTACTCTTGGTACGGTGAAGGGCAATGCCTGGCTGGGGATTGAGGGCGATGATTCCATCATGATGCTTCTTAAGGGTCTGTTGGCATTTGTCATTACCGCTTTTTTCATAGGAATTCACAAGTCTAATATCGACGATGTGAGAAGGTGCGATTTAAAACTCAAGGCGGGAGGGACGCTTCCGGGCTTTGGAAAGGCATGCAGCATTTTCTGCGATAAAAAATTTTATATTGTAGCGCTGGCGGTACCTGTGGCGGGTGTGTTGATTTTCAATATCCTGCCCATTGTGTTCATGATTCTGATTGCTTTTACCAACTACGGCGGAGATATTGTGCCGCCGGAGTTGGTGGACTGGGTAGGGTTTGACAACTTTGCGAAAGTGCTGGCATTATCGGAAATTAAGGACACTTTCTTTAAAATCCTTGGCTGGAATCTGATATGGGCACTGATTGCCACGCTGGTAAATTACTTTGGCGGTCTGGGCCTGGCGCTGCTGTTAAACAAAAAATGTGTGCGGGGTAAGGCTTTTTGGAGAGCATTTCCCATACTGGCCTATGCTGTTCCCGGCTTTATTACCCTGCTTGGCTTTAAGTTCATGTTTTCCTACGGTGGTCCCATCAATTATTACATAACGGCAAGCGGCGGAAATGCCGTGGGATTTCTGGACATTGATGCCGGACTGAAGGCAAAAATCATCGGGATTCTGGTAAACGCATGGATATCCATTCCAACATCAATGCTGCTGGCGACAGGTATTTTGTCCAACATGAATATGGAACTTTACGATGCGGCCAGCATCGACGGGGCGTCCAAATGGAAACAATTTGTAAAGATTACACTGCCCTTTGTGGTGTTTTCCACAACGCCTGTGTTGATTACCAGCTTTGTGGGTAATTTTAATAATTTCGGGATTTTCTATTTCCTGAGAGGCGGTCTGTATAACGAAGGATATTTTCTGGCCAGCGATACGGATTTGCTGATTAACTGGCTTTACAATCTGTCCATTGACAATAATTATTACGGTATCGGTGCGGCAATCAGCCTGATTATTTTTGTAATCACATCCATATTCTCGCTGTTTACCTATGTGAGAAGTAATGCGTACAAAAAGGAGGATACCTATCGATGAAAAAGAAACGTTTTTTAATCGGAAACTGTATGGACTCCCTGATTACGCATATTGTGCTGATTGCAGTGTGTATCGTGTTTGCATTTCCCGTGCTGTGGCTTGTACTGGCATCCTTTTCAAAGAGCGGTTCCATATATGATATAGGAGGCTTTTTCCCGGACACCTTAAGTCTTGCGGGATACAAAAGGCTTTTTACCGATACGACCATGTATGATTATCCGAACTGGTTGAAGAACACATTGTTTGTAGCGGTTCTCTCCAGCTTTCTGGGAACGGTGCTGGTTATTCTCACGGCCTACACCATTAGCCGTTTTGAGTTTAAAAGCAGAAAACTGCTGATGAAGTCCACGCTGGTCTTGAGCATGTTCCCCAGCTTTATGGGGATGACGGCAGTTTATCTCATTATGGTGAATTTCGGATTGATTAATCAACTGTGGAGCCTGATATTGATTTACGCGGCGGGAGCCCCCATGGGTTATCTGGTGCAAAAGGGGTATTTTGATACCATAGCCGGTACGATTTATGAGGCAGCCCGGGTTGACGGGGCCACAAACTTTAAGGTCTTTACAAAAATTACTTTGCCTCTGTCGAAACCCATAATTGTCTATACGGCACTGACCCAGTTTGCATGGCCCTGGAGTGATTTCATTCTGCCTAACATGCTTCTGAAAAACAAGGACTTGTGGACGGTGGCTGTAGGGCTGACACATCTGGACGAGACGCAGTTTACAAGATTTGCGGCAGGCGCGGTATTTATTGCAGTACCCATTGTTATACTGTACTTTGCATTGTCCAAGTTTCTTGTGGCAGGCGTATCGGATGGAGCGGTAAAGGGATAAAGAAGACAAAAATTCAGCGGGGATTGACTACAGTCCCCGCTTTTTCAGGTCTGCGACCAGCTGAACAAAAAATTCCCGCACGTCAAACTGTGGAATGTTTTCCCGGTTCAAATCAATCATATCTCCGTGTGAGATGCCCCGTTTTCCGGTTACAGTTAAAAATTGGTATTTTGCACCCCAGGGGAAGGAGCGCTCGCCCACCAGACCATCGTTTGCCCCGTCAAAGTAATTGACCAGATGATAGGTAAAATTCAGAGGAAACCGTCCGTTGCATGCCCGATTGAGCCCGGAACCGATACTTTGATAGTAAACGCCGGGGGCGTCGGGAGTTTTGTCATTGAATTCCCGGCAAAAGGAGGCGGTCAGGTTATTTACAGCGCCCAGAAAATCGGGGGCAGGGTCACCCAGCTTGTGCAGTGCCGTGTTGTAGGCTTTTGCGATTGCGTTCTGTTTCCTGACGGGAATTTTAGTCAGCAGATAGTCTGCAAACTCACAGCCGCGGTGAGGCGTATTGACAGTGGTAAGAGAAGCCACATGCTCTGCGATACCGGGAAGCTGTAAGGCGGCTCTTGCATCCAGGCCTCCCTTGGAATGACCGATAATATTTACCTTTTCGCAGCCGGTTTCGGATACAATCTGAAGGATGCGCGCTGCAATTTCCTTTCCGCTTTCCGTCATCGGCGCAGTTCATTCGGAATGCGGCCCCAGTAGTTCAAATAGCGGAAATCCCGGAAAAATACGCCGTGCAACATGAGAATAGGATATTTTGTGGCACAGACTTGTGCTGCGGCCCGGGACTTGTTCAACTGTATTTTTTCGTTTTCAAAAGCTACTTCCTTTGCTACCGTCCTGATAATTATACCCAGCGCAATCAGGTGTGCAATGGGAATCATACCTACTACGATACCGAGAATGCGTATGCGTATCCCCAGTTGCTCCGAGGTCAGATAGACACGTATGATGCCGTTCCAAAAGGTAACGGCCTCCAGCACTATGGCAAGCAGCGAACTGACAATCCAGAGTCCGGGTGCGGCAGCAGGGGCGGTTTTACACTGTCCGATGGATGATTTGATTATACACGAAACGCATTTTGACCACAATAGCACAATAGAATGACAAATTTTTATTTACAAACTGTTGACATTTCGGAAATTTAGGACTATACTCCTTTTGTAAATGATGATTGATAGATTAAGAGTGGCTTGCGAGCCACTCTTAATTCGTTGTTAAGGCAAATCGTAAAAGAGTCAAAGGAGGCAGGGAATGTCCCGAAGGGAAGACTACGAGGTAAAAACAGAAGAACTGTTGAAGCCCATCGCGGAGGCAAACGGCGTTTCCATCTACGATGTGGAGTATGTAAAAGAGGGCAGTGACTATTATCTGCGGGCTTACATTGACAAGCCGGAGGGTGTGAACATTCAGGACTGTGAGAATGTGAGCAGAGCCCTGTCGGATGCATTGGATAAGGAAGACTTTATCCCGGATGCTTACATTCTGGAGGTAAGCAGTCCTGGACTGGGCAGGACGCTGAAGAAGGATAAGCATCTTCAGGCAAGTATCGGGCAGGAAGTGGAAATCAAACTTTTCAAGCCCATTGACAAATGTAAAGAGTTTACGGGAATTCTGGAGAGCTTTGACGGGAATGGCATCGTCATCAGAGAGGGAGAGACAGCCAGAACCTTTGAACGGTCAGACATTGCGCTGATACGGCTGGCACTGGATTTTTAATGTAACATTTCATGAGCGGAGCGCCCTCAAATGAAATAAAAGATGAGCCGTAGCGCGGCGGATGCGAAGCAGACGCTTTTATGAATGCAGAGGGCTGAACTGTTACTTATTAACAAAAGTTCAGCCATAAAGTGCAACGCGAAAGGATTTAATAAGAACTTGTATAGAAACAGGCTTTAGATGAGCCGGAATGGAGGAAAAGGAAAAGAAATGAACAAG
>JAEDMI010000130.1 GCA_016303085.1 Acetatifactor sp. | reverse complement strand
GATGCTTTTTAATTTTCGTCAGCCTTTTCTACGCGGCTGATTGCAGATTTTTCCATGGGGATACGACAGTTCTTGTTGTTACCGAACTCAACAATAACTGTGTTATCCTCATCCGAAATATCAATTACAATTCCGTAAAAACCTGAAGTGGTCAGCACGCAGTCACCGATTGTCAGGGAAGACAGCATAGCTGCCATTCTCTTTTTCTCCTTGCTCTGGGGTCTGAAAAAGAAAAACCACATTGCAAAAAAGAAAATTCCGTAAACAACTACCATCATGAGGAGACTTCCCATTCCTCCGGTAGGCGTTTCAGCTTCCAATAAAATACCCATTTTCCCTCCATTCCGACATCTCCGATATGCAGAGTATCATAGCTAATCGGGATGCCACTCGTCATCCAAATCAATATAATACACAAAAAACTCCTGTCAGGCAAGCACTTTATAAGATTTTAATTAATCTAACGGTGTCGCCATGTTTTCCAGCTTCTGTCTCTTATATGCCGCAAATCTTCCCTCATCCAACGCATCCCTGATTTCTTCCATCATTGTATTGTAGAAATAGAGATTGTGCAGCACGCACAAACGCATGCCAAGCATTTCTTTTGCCTTCAACAGAT
Source organism: Acetatifactor sp. (assembly GCA_016303085.1). Taxonomy (GTDB): domain Bacteria; phylum Bacillota; class Clostridia; order Lachnospirales; family Lachnospiraceae; genus Acetatifactor. The sequence continues at coordinate 6,221 of JAEDMI010000130.1, read as the reverse complement.
GTCTGATATAAGCTCTGGAATAACGTTTGCAGGCAGGGCATCCGCAGCCCTCCTCAATAGGTCTGTCATCCAGTTCATATTTCGCATTGAAAAGGTTAATCTTCCCGTGATTGGTATAAAGATGTCCGTGACGTCCGTTCCTGCTTGGATATACACAGTCAAAGAAGTCAACGCCTCTCTCAACGCCCTCCAGAATATTTGCGGGCGTCCCTACTCCCATCAGGTAAGTCGGCTTATCCTTGGGCAGATAGGGCACTACCTCATCCAGAATGTGGTACATTTCCTCGTGAGTCTCTCCCACCGCCAGACCGCCCACTGCATATCCGTCCAAATTCATCTCTGAAATGCGCTTAGCATGTTCAATACGGATATCCGCATAGACAGCGCCCTGATTAATTCCGAACAGCAGCTGATTTTTGTTGATGGTATCTTCCAGGGAATTAAGCCGGTCCATTTCTTTTTTGCATCTTTCCAGCCATCTGGTGGTGCGCTCAACGGACGCTTGTACATAGTTTCTCTCCGCCTTGCTGGGCGCACACTCGTCAAAGGCCATGGCTATGGTAGATGCCAGATTTGACTGAATCTGCATGCTCTCTTCCGGTCCCATAAAAATCTTATGTCCGTCTATGTGAGAGTTAAAGTATACACCCTCCTCCTTTATCTTACGAAGACCGGCCAGAGAAAACACCTGAAACCCACCGGAATCCGTGAGAATAGGCTTGTTCCATGACATAAATTTATGAAGTCCCCCCAACTGTTTTACTATCCTGTCACCGGGACGGACATGAAGATGATAGGTGTTGGAAAGCTGCACCTGGGTCTTTATTTCCTCCAAATCGGAAGTAGCAACTGCTCCTTTGATGGCCGCCACAGTTCCCACATTCATAAATACAGGCGTCTGAATGACTCCGTGTACTGTGGTCAGCTCTGCCCTCTTAGCCCTGCCTTCCTGTTTTATAATGCGATACATTTATGGTTCCTCCCAAAATTCTTCAGAATCCCAAAGTTCCTCCAGGGTCATCCCCCGCTCCGTGATTACGGTTGCAGCCTCCACACCCACATATCTGAAATGCCATGGTTCATACTCAATACACGTAATATCCTCCTTGCCTTTCGGATAGCGCAGGATAAAACCGAAGCGGTAGCTGTTCTCCGCAAGCCATTTGCCTGCATCCGTATCCGCAAAGCCCTCGTCCAGAATGATGTAAGTGTCCGATACAATATCCAATGCCAGTCCAAGCTGGTGTTCACTGGCGTTTGGCACCGTCACCGCCTGGCTGGCCAGCTGATAGGCTTCCATATAGGAAAGTCCCTTTTTCATATATTTGTTTATCTTGTTATTAAACAAAACTTTCTGATACTCCAAGTCACGATAGGGTGAACAAATTTGCAACGTTACTCCGTCCTCTTTCGCCTGCTGAATCATATTCAGCAAATCGTCGATAATTCTCTCATCACACCGCATGATACCCTTCATTGTCATAATTTTTCCCAAGGGTACCTTCTCCTCGTAGCCGTCCGGAATGGAATGTTGCTTATTTACCAGCAGAAGCCTCCAGTCGTCTCTTGAAAATTTGCAGTCAGTCGTTACTTCACCTGAAGTCACGTCGGATGGGGTGCTGGGCTGATTTAATTCCAAAATCTCCGAAGCACTGTATCTCTCCACAATCTCCATCCCGTGTACCGTCTCCAAACCATTCCCGCTCTCCGGGCGCACATCATCGTCATCCAGAAGTTCCAGCTCTTCCAGATTAATCTCCGTCTCCTCCGCAAGCACAATATCCTGTGCTTCTGCGGATATGGGATTCCACTCCCCGTTTTCTCCGTTTCCCGAAATAAATATAGGGAATGAAAAACTGCTGTACACCACAAAAAGAAGGAACGTCACAGCAAGCATGGCAAAACGTTTCCCGTTTCCTTTTACATATGCCGCTACATGAAAAAAGAACATTCCCACAACCATGACAGGAATGATACAGAAGCGACAAAATCTATTCTTTTTTCCTACCTTTAGCAGTTTCTTGCGGAACCGCTCTTCCAGCGACATTTTCATTCGTATTCAGCTTTCGTTTCATCTTTTTGTACACTTATTTAAAGCATAACATACTTTTTTTAAATATGCATCTGTTTTTGAAAAAAGTTGATATTTTTCAAATATTAAAGTACAATGAATCAAAAATACCTGTCAATGCACGGAGGATAAGATTATGGCCGGTTCCACTTTTGGCACCATTTTTAAGATTACCACCTGGGGTGAATCTCACGGAAAGGCATTGGGCGTTGTCATCGATGGCTGCCCTGCCGGACTTAAGTTATGCGAGGACGATATTCAGCAGTATCTGAATCGGCGGAAGCCGGGTACAAGCAGTATCACAACTCCCCGAAAGGAGGATGATTCCGTTGAAATCCTCTCCGGTGTGTTTGAGGGACGCACCACCGGTACTCCGATTTCTCTCATGGTACGCAACACCTCACAGAAATCCGGTGACTACAGTGAAATTGCCTCCTTCTACCGTCCCGGCCACGCCGACTATACCTTCGATGAAAAATACGGTTTCCGCGATTACCGCGGCGGCGGACGCTCCTCCGGCAGAGAAACCATCGGCAGAGTTGCAGCAGGTGCGGTTGCCGCAAAAATTCTGAAACAGATGGGAATTACTGTGTTTGCCTATACCCGCTCCATCGGACCTGTCCATGCAGATATGGAACATTTTGACCGGGATGCGGTTTTCTCCACCCCCACCGCCATGCCCGACAGAAAGGCAAGCGATGAGGCTGTTGCTTATCTGGAAGAGGCAAAAAAAGCCACCGATTCCGTTGGGGGATGTATGGAGTGTATTGTGGAAGGACTGCCTGCCGGCATCGGAGACCCTGTATTTGAAAAGCTGGATGCCAACCTGGCCAAGGCTGTCATGTCAATCGGTGCGGTAAAGGCTGTGGAAATCGGCGACGGATGTGCCGTATCCGGCAGAAAAGGAAGCGAAAACAATGATGCTTTCCGCATGAACGACGGTCATGTAATAAAAGCCACCAATCATGCAGGCGGTATTTTAGGGGGAATCAGCGACGGCAGCACCATTCTTGTCCGTGCCCATGTAAAGCCTACTCCTTCCGTCTTTCTGACCCAGGAAACCGTAAATAAAGCAGGGGAAGAAATCAATGTAAACATCAAGGGTCGTCACGACCCCATTATCGTTCCGAGAGCCGTAGTTGTCATGGAGTGTATGACTGCTCTCACCGTTCTGGATGCCATGATGGTGAATATGTCTGCCAAACTTGATTCTCTGATTGATTTCTATACTCCTGCAAAGTAAAATATCACAGCAAAAAAGTACTTCCGGTCACACGGTGATCGGAAGTACTTTTTATACGGTTTCATAAAGCTCCCGTTATGTATCACGCTGCCCAATCGATTACTGCAGCCGATGGAAGGTAATACAGTTTGGTACATTTACCTTGATGGGAGCGCCGTTCATAATCATGGTACCCTGCTCCAAATCCACATGGAAGAAAGTCATGTCATTGGACTCATGATTCAGGGATACCAGGAACTTATCATTGGGAAACAAAATGGCATCCTTAGGATACTCTCCGCTGACAGGCAGGCAGAATATCTTCGTCAGCATCCCCGTATTTTCATCCACTTTGAACAGCACAGCAGAATTCTCTCCGGCCACAGTACTTAGAAGATACTTGTGATCCTCCGAGAAAGTCAGTGCACTGGTGGCATTGGAGCTGCCTCTCTCCACCTTTGCCGTCTCTACCGTCTGAATTTTCTCAAATACCGGTTGTCCGTTCTTATCTTCGTAAGAATAAACATCTATATAGCATTTCCATTCGTGAACAATATAGATAAATCTTCCGTCCTTGGAAATCTTAATATGTCTCGGTGCCGACTCCATCTCACTTCTGATGACATCCGCTAGAACTACCTTCCCGTTTTCCCCATCAAAACGGTAAACATTAACATGATCCATACCCTGATCCGCAACCAGAAGATATTTGTTGTCATGGGTCATTCTCGCACAGTTGATATGAGGTCTGAAGTTTCTGTCCGCCAAGCTCCCCAATCCCTTATGAAAAATCTCATCGGTAATCTCACCGATGGAACCGTCCTCCTTCAGTTTCAGAACCGTAAGCTTACCATCGTGATATCCCGCCACAAACAGGAATCTGTCTGTGTAATCCGTGGACACATAGCAGCCTCTCATACCGTTGATGGGAGCAAAATTCAAAAGTTCCAGTCCACCATCCTTCTCAATCCGATAAGCCTCCACGCCAAAATCAGTAATTGAATAAAGATATTTTTCATTATGGGAAACGGTCACATAGGAGGAGTTTGTAATTTCCACCTGATCCTTCTCAACAAAACGTCCGTTTTTCATATCGACATCATATATTTTAATTCCGTGGTTGTCTCCCTGTGTATAAGTGGATACATACGCCACATACTTTTCCTTTCCCATACGGAATACCTCCTTTGTTTTTTCTAAATATAGAATATATCACAAAACACCCCTTTGTAAAATACTTTTTTCAAAAAGATGCCCCCTTCATCCGAAGAGGGCACTTCCATATCGAAATATTGATTTAGTTGCAATCACAGTCACTGCGTCTGTCTTCGCGTCTGCCGTTGTCACGTCTGGGCATGGGAGGATAATCCTGCCATGGCGGAGGAACCATACCGGAAGCATCACATTGCTCTCGGGCGTCTCTCACAGCCTCTCTTGCATCACGCACTGCTTCTTTTGCATCTCTTACCGCATCTCTTGCTGCTTCTCTTGCGCAGTTGCAGTAATTGTTGTCTCGTCTTCCGCCTTCCCTGCAGCCACAGTCATTGTCACAGTCTCTTCTCTCTTCCCGTCTCTCTTCTCTGCAACCGCACCCGCTGTCACAGTTTCTTTCGTTCCTCTCGCGGCACTCACAAGTTCCGCGAGCGCTCTCTCTGCGTTTTTTGTCACAGTCACAGGAATTGTTTCCGCAGCATCCTAAAAGCAGCAATATTATTATCCAGTTCATATACTCACCATATTTTGTTTTATGGTATCATATGCCAAATATTGCTCCTGCGTGCTATTTTACCTCTTTTTTACAAGTTCCCGGCGAATACAGGCAAATGTCTTTTCTTCGCCTTCCTCCGCTAACATATTCAGCATCCTTTCCAGAACCTCCGCTGTTTGTGGATGAATCAGCTCATGTTTCTTTCCGTTCCCATAATATTCCAGGGGAGATGAGTCCGTGTAATCCTGTCCCTTATAGACCTTGCTGGCTGCAATGCGATCCATAATCATTTCTGCAATATATCTGTCCGGCATGGGGACAGGGACAACACACCCTTGTTTCTCCGGGTCATTGGAATAATCCAACCAATACTCATAATGGTGTTTATTCCGCCCTTTGTGATGCATCCAGGCAGTCGAACAACCGATGTCCTCACGCTCCGCATTATTGGGACTTCTTGTCCCCTGAAAATATTTTGCCCCAACCCTGAATTCCGTAGGACTGTATTTGGATAAATCATGCAAAATACCCTGCCTGTATAATCCCACCCGAAAACAGCTCTTTGCCACCAACCATTTATGATAGGTGATTGTTTTAAAATGTTTCCAAGCGTTTCCCATCTATTTCCCTTCTACCGCTGCCTTTCTTCTCTTTCCGTTTTCCTTATCCTCTATAGTTACTCCGATAAACACCGTAATGCTTCTCGGCGAAATCTCTCTGCGGTTTTCAGTCTCCGTATATTCCTGTTTCATTTTCTCATTCCCTGTGGAAAAAGCTTTCTCCCATCTCATTCCCTTGGGAAGCTTCGGCAATGCCAACTCATGGCTCTCCCAATGCATATTCATGGCAAGATAGAGGAAAGAGTCCTCTTTGTCCCCGCCTGACTTTGCATATTTTCCGCAAAACATCATGCCGATATGTCTGTGATAGCTTTCTGTCTGTGGTCTCCATGCGCTCTCCCCGTGGTAAGACAAATCGGGATAGCCGCATGAAAGATAGTCCATCAGCCGCAGTTCTCTTTCAGGATGAAGAATGGGATGCTCCCTGCGGAATGAAACCAGTTTCTTCCAGAACTCCACAAGCTCACTGTTCTTTCTCTGCATGTTCCAATCCAGCCAGGCTGTGGCATTGTCCTGACACCATGGATTGTTGTTACCCTTCTGGGAATTTCCGAATTCATCTCCCATAAATATCAGGGGGGTAGATTGGGTAAAAAGTAA
>JAEDMI010000129.1 GCA_016303085.1 Acetatifactor sp. | reverse complement strand
AGAAATTTGTATCTGGGCGAGAGCATCAACGAAAAAAAACTGGATAAGATAAAAAAGAAGCTGGAAAACAAGCCGCTGCTTTCCGGTGTTTTTGTAATTACAATTTCAGGAAATCCTTCGGATCAACTGGATATATATGACGCGAAGCAGCTTGCCCAAAAATATTATGAGAAAAATCCTCCCTATGTGGTGGGAATTGCAGGAAACTATGACGAAGCATTAAAGACGGTGGAACAAATAGTGCAGGAGTGCCTGAGAAAAAGAGGCGACTGCGCCTTGAAGGAGTATCTGTTATGTGGGACGTGATATTGTGTATTTTGTCATTCATCGGAATCATCCTTCTGGCATTAATTGCTTTGTCGCTTGTAATATTGGTGCTGGTTCTGTTTTATCCGATTACATACCGTATCCGTGGGCAAAGGACACCGGAGGAGACCCGACTTCTGGCTAAGATAAACTGGCTTTTTGGATTGGTGCGGATCAGATATACTTATCCGGAGCCGGGAAGCATAATTGTAAAATTTTTGTGGAAGACGGTTTTTGATTCGAGTGTAAAGACGAAGAATAGGCCGGAAAAGAATAAATCGGGGAAAAAGGAGCCGGAAAACAGTGACGGAACAAATACTGCAAAGGCAGAAAATGCAGCACAGGAGTCTGGCATTGAAGAAAGCAGCGTAATCCCCGAATCAGAAGAGACTGTATCATCGATAGACGAAGTCCCGCAGGAGAACGAGACACGGGATGAAGGTGCAGAAGGAAACACGGAAGAAGGCACTGTCAAAGAGAATACAGGTGTTTTTGGAAAAATCAATAAGATAAAGTACACAATTCAAAGAATATATGATAAAATGAAAGAGATTTGGGAAAATTTATCTTATTATACAGAACTTCTTCAGGAAGAGGAGACATCTGAACTCTGGAAGCATGTGAAACTGCGGATGGGCAAGGTGTTGAAAAGTATACGGCCAAGGCATATACGGGCAGATATCCTTTTTGGCACAGGCTCACCGGACACCACGGGCTATGCGTTGGGGATTTATGGCATGCTGTCACCACAGCTTGGGCCATATGTCAGTGTGACTCCGGATTTCACACAGGCAATTCTGCAGGGAGAGGCAGATGTATCAGGTCATATTACTGCTTTTGTGCTGACGGTGAATGCATTAAAACTGTTTTTTGACAAAAAATTGCATTTGTTCCTGAAGAAATTAAAGAGAAATGACAAATCATCAAAACATGTAAAATAAGTGTAACAAGACAAAAAACGGGAGGAAAGAAGATGGCAGATAAAGAGAATTTTCAGGGAGTGGTGGAATCACTGTTAAAGGGAATGGATACGGTGCTGTCCACAAAGACCGTTGTAGGCGAAGCGACACAGGTGGGAGATACCATTATCCTTCCGCTGGTTGATGTGTCTTTCGGCGTAGGAGCCGGTGCCGGAAATAACGGACAGAAAAACTCCGCATCGGGTGCGGGCGGACTCGGAGGAAAAATGACTCCCAGTGCAGTGCTTGTTATAAAGGACGGTTCCACAAAGCTTGTGAATATTAAAAACCAGGATGCTGTTACAAAAGTTCTTGACATGATACCAGACATCGTGGAAAAATTTACTAAACCTAAGGATAAGGGAGAAATGTCCGACGCTGAAGTTGTGGATATTGCATTCCCCGAGAATGAAGAGAATCCTCAGCAGTAAATCTGCATATATTAGAGCGAGAGAATAAATTGGTGCGGGTAATGTTTTCTGTGCCGAAGGATGCCATGAAGAAGCTGATAGGTCTTGTCGCTTTTTTAATTGCAATCGGTATGCTGCTAATGCTGATTACCCACAATCGTCTGGTAGGCCTTGTGATAATCGCTCTGTTATTGTTTGTGGGCTATAACTGCTTCTGCGGTGATTGAGAGGTTGATTCAAATGATTGATTGGGAAGAGATAGCAGGTGCCGGAGATGAGGACAAGCTTAAAAATGCAAAACTTTGGCTTTTTCAGGAAAATATTCGACTGGAAAACGAGAGGAAAGAACTTGAGGCTTCCCGTGAAAAATTTTTAAACGAACGAGTAAGATTCCGCAGGGAGCTGGAGGAATTGAACCGCTGCACGGTACAGGAAAGAAAACGGTTGAAGGAAGAGAGTCTTTTTTTTGAAAAGAAACTGGCAATTTTGCAGGATGGTTTCCGGCAGCTTGAAGAAGACAGAAAGACTTTGGAGCAGCAAAAAAAAGCACTTTCCCGGGTCAGGATTCAAAATTCAAATCAGGAAGAATTGCTGATTTCGGAAGACACAGTCCGAAGGCTTTTTGCAGGTATTAACAATTCACTGGCATTGCGCAAGAGATATCGTGATTTGATAAAAATTTTTCATCCAGACAATCTGTTCGGAGATGAAGAACTGGTGCAGATGATAAATAAGGAGTATCTCCGGAGAAAAGAGGAGCTGTAACATATACGGATTTAAACGGATAAAAAAAGAGCAGGCCAACAACCTGCTCTTTTCGGCTCACAAATTTATGCTCTTTCAACCTTGCCTGACTTCAGACAGCCGGTGCACACATGCATTCTCTTAGCACCACCGTTAACCTTGCACTTTACACTCTTAACATTAGAGTTCCAGATTGCATTGCTTCTTCTATGAGAATGGCTTACATTGTTACCGAAATGAACGCCTTTTCCACAAACATCACACTTAGCCATATTGACACCTCCTCGATATTAAGTAAGTTCACAACATTGATATATTACCAGAAATATATGGGAAAAGCAAGTAAAAAAAATACTTTTTTATTTTTTTTCGTTTTTAAGGTTTCCTTTTTGGGGGAAAGCTGTTAGAATACAATATATATGTCTGTTTCAAAACACATTTGACAGTCAATCAATCGGAAAGGAAAGGTTTTATAAAATATGAAAGGTTCTTCTTTGAATACTCATATGGGAAATATTGTCATCGACAATGAAGTTATCGCCCAATATGCGGGAAGCGTTGCGGTGGAATGCTTTGGTATTGTCGGTATGGCCGGTGTCAGCATGAAGGACGGGCTGGTGAAACTGTTGAAAATGGACAGCCTGACCAGGGGTATCAGTGTCTCTCTTAACAATCATAAGCTGATTCTTGATTTTCACGTGATTGTAGCTTACGGTGTCAGCATTCTTGCTGTCGCCGATAATCTGATTGACAATGTAAAATACAAGGTAGAAGAGTTTACCGGCATTGAAATCGAAAAGATCAACATTTATGTTGACGGTGTCAGAGTGATTGATTAAGGAGGATCTTATTGTGAGTTTACAGAAAATCGACGCTAAGATGCTCTCAAAGATGTTCTTAGCCGGCGCAAAAAATTTGGAGAATAAAAAAGAGTGGATTAATGAGTTGAATGTGTTCCCAGTTCCAGATGGGGATACAGGTACAAATATGACCATGACTATTATGTCAGCAGCGAGAGAGGTTTCAGCACTAGGGGAAACCGCAGATATGGAATCCATCTGCAAGGCAATTTCAAGCGGATCCCTGCGCGGAGCCAGAGGCAATTCCGGCGTAATCCTTTCACAGCTGTTCAGAGGTTTTACAAAGCGAATTAAAGAAGAGGAAGTGCTGACCGTTGCAGTTTTGACGGATGCCTTTGAGAAGGCGGTAGAGACCGCATACAAGGCTGTCATGAAGCCCAAGGAGGGAACCATCCTCACCGTTGCAAGAGGAGTTGCCGACAAAGCAAAAGAGCTGTTGGAAGATGGCGAGGATGACATGGAAGCATTTCTGGCATCTGTGATTGAGCATGCAAAATATGTGTTGAGCCAGACACCCGAGATGCTACCCGTTCTCAAGCAGGCAGGTGTTGTAGATTCCGGCGGGCAGGGACTTGTGGAGGTCCTTTCCGGTGCATTTGACGCATATCTGGGCAAAGAAATCGATCTGACTTTTACAGCGCCGGTTTCTTCCGATACCGGTATCAGCCGTTCCGCATCTTTGGAGGCACAGGCTGAGGCTGAGATTAAGTTTGGTTATTGTACCGAGTTTATTATCATGCTGAACAAAACTTTCAATATCAAGTCCGAGATGGATTTCAAGGCATATCTGGAATCTATCGGTGATTCTATTGTATGTGTTGCCGACGATGATGTGGTAAAGGTGCATGTACATACCAATGACCCGGGTCTGGCTATCCAGAAGGCATTGAAGTACGGTGCCCTTTCAAATTTAAAAATTGACAATATGCGTCTGGAGCATCAGGAAAAGCTGTTTAAGATGTCCGAAAAAGAAGGCGCAACCGGTGGAAAAGTCGAAGAAGTGAAGCCTCAGGAGCCTCCCAAGGATTTCGGCTTTATCGCAGTATCGGTAGGCGATGGGGTGAATGAAATTTTCAGAAGCCTCGGTGTGGATTACATTATCGAAGGGGGACAGACCATGAACCCCAGCACTGCGGATATTTTGGACGCTGTAGAGAAGGTAAATGCAAAGACTATTTTTATCCTTCCCAACAATAAGAACATTATTCTGGCGGCAAACCAGGCGGCAGAACTGACAACAGAGAAGGATTTGCTGGTCATCCCCACAAAGACCATTCCCCAAGGTATTACGGCAGTAATTAACTTTATGCCCGAGCAGTCTGCAGATGAAAATGAAGAGAGCATGATTCAGGAGATTGCAAATGTAAGCACCGGTCAGGTAACTTACGCTGTGCGGGATACGGTAATCGACGATAAAGAAATCAAAAAGGGCGATTACATGGGTATCGGTGACAAGGGAATTCTTTCCGTGGGCGCTTCCATAAATGAAGTCGCAAAAGAAACCATTGCCGAGATGGTAACGGAGAATTCCGAGTTAATCAGCATCTATTACGGCAGTGATGTGACGGAAGAGGATGCAGAAGCTTTTCGTGAAGCAGTGGAGGAAGCACATCCCTCCTGTGATGTGGAACTGCAATACGGCGGACAACCCATTTATTATTATGTAATGTCTGTGGAATAGATTTATAAAAAGCAGGAGACAGTTATTATGCTGCCTCCTGTTTTTTATAGCTGTTTATTCATTTTAGATTTCTGACATGAAGGGTGATACACATGGATCGAAATACGTCCATAATAGAATTGAAAGGTATTGGGGAGAAGACACAAAAGCTTTTTCGTAAGCTGAACATAGAGACAGTTGGGGATTTGCTGGCTGCTTATCCACGGGATTATGAGGTGTTTCATGATCCCGTGAAAATCCGCTGCCTCACGCCCGGGGAAACCTGTGCCGTCTATGCGGTGGTATCCGGAATCCCCAACGAAAAAAAGGTGCGGAAGTTGAGCATACTGAACGTTCATGTGACTGACGGCACAGGTAACTTGCAGCTTACCTTTTTTAATATGCCTTTTTTGAAAAAAGTACTTAAGCAGGGCGGTTACTATGTCTTTCGCGGAACCGTGCAGAGCCGGGGAAGTACGAAACTGATGGAGCAACCCAAAATCTTTTCCCCGGATGATTATCGGACACAATGCAACTGTCTCATACCAAAATATTCCCTGACAAAAGGTCTCACTAACCAAACCTTTCGGAAAGCAGTACAGCAGGCTTTAAATAAGTGTGTTTTTGAGGAAGAGTATTATCCTGCTGATTTTGTGGAAAACTATGGCCTGATTGACGTGAAAAGCGCCACCGATACCATTCATTTCCCAAAAGATAAGGAATCTCTTGCAGATGCCAGAAAAAGGCTTGTTTTTGACGAGTTTTTTTCCTTCCTTTTTCAGTTGAGACAGAACAGAAAATTCAGCGAGGGACTTCAAAATAAATATCCTATGTTTGAAACGGCAGATACCGTTCGCTTTCTGGAGCAGCTTCCCTTTCCTCTGACAAGAGCGCAGAAGAAGGTATGGCAGGAAATCAGGGAGGATTTGGGAAGCCCTTACTGTATGAACAGGTTGATTCAGGGAGATGTAGGATCGGGAAAGACCATTCTTGCGGTTCTGGCGCTTTTGATGGTGGCAGCAAACGGCTTTCAGGGAGCACTTATGGCTCCCACGGAAGTTCTGGCCATGCAGCATTATGAAACGATATGCAGCTATGTGGAAAGGTTCGGCATTGCCTTCCGTCCTGTACTTCTGGTTGGTTCCATGACTGCAAAGGAGAAGAAGGATACCTATGAGAAAATTGCCTCCGGCGAAGCAAATCTGATAATCGGTACACACGCTCTGATACAGAACAAGGTGGTATACAAATCACTGGCTCTCGTAGTGACAGACGAGCAGCACCGCTTTGGTGTACATCAGAGAGAAGCACTGGCAGGAAAGGGAGAAAGCCCTCATATTCTTGTCATGAGCGCAACCCCCATTCCCAGGACGCTGGCAATTATTCTTTACGGTGATTTGCATATATCTGTGATTGATGAGCTTCCCGCCAACAGACTGCCCATCAAAAATTGTGTGGTAAATACCTCCTACCGCCCGAAGGCTTACAAATTTATTGCGGATCAGGTAAAAGAAGGGAGACAAGCCTATGTCATCTGTCCTCAGGTGGAGGAAGGTGAGCTTGAGGATTTGGAAAATGTGGTGGATTACGCCGAGAAGCTGAAAAGTGTTCTCCCTGCTGATATTCAAGTAGCTTATCTGCATGGAAAGATGCGTCCCGCAGACAAGAACAGGATAATGGAAGAGTTTGCCGCACACAGTATTGATGTGTTGGTGTCCACCACTGTAATCGAGGTTGGAATCAATGTACCCAATGCAACGGTGATGATGGTAGAAAATGCAGAGCGGTTTGGACTGGCACAGCTTCACCAACTAAGGGGGAGAGTGGGACGGGGCGAATATCAGAGTTACTGTATCTTTGTCAGCACCCAGGAGAAAGAAGAAACCATGGAGCGTCTTCGGATTCTTAACCAATCAAACGACGGGTTTTTTATTGCTTCGGAGGATCTAAAGTTGAGAGGACCCGGGGATATGTTCGGTA
>JAEDMI010000128.1 GCA_016303085.1 Acetatifactor sp. | reverse complement strand
CCCACAAGTCCTCATTATCTGCCACATCCAGCGGAAGAAAAGGTACCGCTTTTTTGATGTCCCCACGGATACTCTTATAGCACGCGATTCCTTCCTTGACAAGTTCCCTGCGCTCCGCAGGCAACTCCGCCAGATGACCGCTCTGATGAATGCGTGCCAGCATAGCATTTATCATATTAAAAATAACCTCTTCCTTATCCCCCTGTCTCATGGGATAGGACCAGACCGCCCCCTGCTCCGGGGTGACACCTGCTGCCAGATTTGCCGCAATGGTGGCATAGTTCCGGTAATCTTCCTGGTCGGAAGTGGACTGAATACTGTACCTGGAGAGCAGCGCATAGTCAATCCTCAATCCCCCACTGGAACAGTTCTCAATGACAAGGTCAGGATACCTTTTAAAGACATCGTCCAGCCATGCCAGATATGCTTTCTCATGCTCCAGCAAGCCCTGCCCCACGCTTTCCGCGTGAATCTCGGTGCCAATGCCCGGCTCAATATTGTAATCCATTTTGATATAACCCACACCGTATTCCTTTACGACACGGTCTATCACTTCATTGACATGATCAATCACCGCGGGATTGCGGAAGTCAAGCTGATATCTGCTTCTGTCAAACACCCGCTTGCCATGGCGCACAAAGAACCAGTCGTCCGGCGCTTTCTTGGCCTTATCACAGTTGATTCCCATGACCTCCAGTTCCAGCCAGACACCGGGAATCATGCCTTTTTTACGAATATAATCTGTTACTTCTTTGATACCGTTTGGAAAGCGTTCTCTGCATTCCTGCCATTCTCCTACGCTGTCCCACCACTGCCCCGGTGCATACCAACCGGCATCAATGACATAGTATTCACAGCCGCATTCCGCAGCGGCATCAATCAAGGGAAGTTCTTTTTCGGTAGTCGGGTCTCCGAACAGACAATTCATGTAGTCATTAAAGATAACAGGCAGATTTTCATCGTCCTTGTTTGGTCTGCGAATCCTGCGGCGGTATTTGGTGAGTTCTCCCATGGCCTCCTCGAAGCTGTCATCTGCCACCCCTACCGCAACCGGCACGGATGTAAAGGACTCCCCCGGCGCCAGATTTTTAAACCAATGAGACTGCACCTCCGTAGGACCGCTGACACAGACATAAAAATGTGTATTCTGGTCGCTGATTTCATAATGCCAGGAACCGTTGTGTTCTATCTGCCAGAACAGGCTTGTGTGCGCCTCGGTATTCTCCACATACCCCAGAGGCAGATATTTTTTGGAAGACCAGTTTCCGGTGTTGGTTACCTCCAAAACTTGCGATGTACGCTGATATACTCCGGGCTGGGTCTGAGCAAGCCCCAAATCGCCGAATGAATACTCCTTAATGCTCATCTCCTTTTGCCAGCCGTTATAGGGAATGCGTACCCGCATCTTCGCATCGGAACTACTCTCTCCCTCCTTTTCAATGCCTGTATAACAGAAGGACGATATATACTCCAGAGTCTGAATCTCATCCCCCTCATTCAACACCCGGCTGAACATACGGATTACGGAAGTTCCCTGATAAAACTGCATCACCGTCTCCACACGGACATGGGTAACTTCCCTGTCCTCCTGAAAAATCGTCAGTTTCCGTCCGATTTCATTGACGCTGTCCTCCATTCCGGCATAGGTGAGTAAGTAACCCGGTGCAGTCACGATATGCTTATTTCCATGCTTCTCATAAGGACGATTGTAGCCTGACAGGTTGACCTGCACCAACTGGAATGCCTCATCCAAATACTGCTGTTTTCTTCCCAAATCCTCTTCCTTGCACTCCGGCCCCGGTTTGCACAAATCTTCCTCACAAAACTCCGCCTTGGAAAAATGCAGAAGCTTCAACTGCTTCTTTTCGGTAATGCCAAATACGATGTGAATGCCATTCTCATTGATTTTGATATATTCCATTGCCTGCTCAACCTCCCTGTCACGGATTTTCCTTTTTCTCTATAGTCATGTCAGAATAAACTGAATTCTCACATTCCTTTACAATCATACCGCAATCCTGCTTCTCAGGAATTCTGCTGATTTTCTGATGCAGCTTTCCTGGGAAGCTGCGTCAAAGTGCTCTATGGCCAAATATCCCTCATACCCGGATTCCCGAAGTCTGCCCAGCACAGCCTCCACCGGAATGTAGCCGTCTCCCACCGCAACAGATTCTGCTCCTCTGTCCTTACAGTGGACATGCACAATCCTATCCCGCAGCAAATCCCACACCGCCAAAACATCTTCGCCGTGGATGATAAAATTACCGGTATCAAAGGTTCCCTTCAATTGCGGTATCTGCCTGAAAAACCACAGCAATCCGTTTACGCAGGATATAGGAGATCTTGCATCGTCAAAATCTTCCACCGTCACTGCAATACCCGCATCCGAACCCAGTGCAGTAACGTAGGTTAAGCCCTCTGCCATACGCAGGGCTTTTCTGTTTCCATTCAGGAAATCCGCCGTTTTCCCGTAGTCCGACACGCATTCCTTCATCTCCCGGGCCTCTTCCTCCGAAAGGAACCCCGGCACCACAAGAATTTTCCCGGCTCCCGCTTTCAGGGCTGTTTCAACATGCTTTTCTGCCTTCTCCTTTTCATCCCTTTTGTCCATCTCATAGAACTCGTAGACACAGCTGACGCACAATTCTGTCTTCCGAAGCAAGTCTAAAGCTTCCTCATGCTCACAGAGATAAGTCATGTTGATTTCCACGCCATCAATCCCCGCGCTTTTTACTTCGTCCAACAGTTCTGCCAAGGATTTTCCGGTCTGCTCAGCCGCCTGCAGGATATGGTCGAAAAATACAGACAGCTTCATTCCCTAACCTCCTGATTTTCCGGATATTTTCTTTCTCCTGTCATCGGGGCGCAGAAACGTACCGCATTTTTGATAATCTGCTGAATTTCCGGTATGTAATAAATCGGATACTCCTCGTGTCCCGGTTGGAAATAGAAAAGCTTTCCCCTGCCCCTGGTAAAGGTACAGCCGCTTCGGAACACCTGTCCTCCCGGAAACCATCCGACAAAAATGACATCGTCCGGTCTTGGAATATCAAAGTATTCACCGTACATCTCTTCCTGCGGCAAAAACACCTTTTCCGGTATACCGGCAGCAATGGGATGCGTGGGCATTATGCACCAAAGATTCTCCTGCTCCCCATGCTTCCATTTTAGCGTCATGGTGGTGCCCATTAATTCTCTCATAATTTTGGAATAATGGGCCGAATGCAGAGCAATCAGTCCCATTCCCGACAACACATGCCTCTTCACCCGCTCCGCCACCGCATCCGAAAACTCCTTTTGCAGTGCATGGCTCCAGATAATCAACACATCCGTATCCTGCAGGACTTCTTCAGTCAACCCATGTTCCGGCATATCAAAGGTGGCAGTCCTCACTTCGAAATCCTGCTCCTTCTCCAGGAAGTCGGCAATACAACTATGAATTCCCTCCGGGTATACACGGTGAATCGCATCTATTTCTTTTTCGTGCTTAAACTCATTCCATACGGTTATTTTGATCATAGCGTCTCCATTCTTTAGTTTACACGGAAAACAAACATAACTCGGCAACGCCAAACAGCAGTCCCGAGTTATGAACAAATGATACTATTTCATTATAACAAAGCCTGTACGGAAAGAAAATGCTTATTCCACACTTTTCCTCAAATATTTTGCAGTGATAGTCTCTCCGCATTCCACCATTTCCTTAGGTGTCCCCGTGAACACAATCTCTCCTCCTCTTGTACCCCCGTCCGGGCCCACGTCAATGATATAGTCTGCAAGCTTCATCACATCCGTATTGTGTTCGATAACTACCACCGTATTTCCCCTGTCCACAATGCTTTCCAACAGCTGCATGATATACTTAATATCAGATGCATGCAACCCCGTAGTAGGTTCATCCAGTATAAAGATATTACCCTTACTCTTGATATCCTTTGCCAGTTTCACACGCTGGCGCTCTCCTCCCGACAAGGTAGAAAGAGGCTGACCCAGAGAGAGGTAGGGAAGCCCTGTTTCCAAAAGGGCATCAAGCTTGCTTTTGATTTTCCGGTTATCCGCGAAAAATACGGCAGCATCCTCCACACTCATGTCCAGAATGTCAACAATATTTTTCCCCCGATAATATTTATCCAAGGCTTCTGCGCTGTATCTCTTTCCTTCACAACACTCGCAGACAGTGGTTACAGGATCCATAAATACAAGCTCTGTGGTAATAAATCCACGTCCGCCGCAGGCAGGGCACGCACCTCTGCTGTTAAAGGAAAATAAACCGGCATCCACTCCGTTCTCTGTTGCAAGCAGCTTTCTGATTTCATCAAAGAATCCCAGGAAGGTACAGACGTTTGACCTTCCGGTGGCTGTAATCGCACTCTGATCTATCAGTACCGTCTGCTCCTCATACTGTTTTGCAAACACATCTCTAATCAAAGAGGATTTACCGCTTCCTGCCACCCCCGTCACTACCGTGAGCACACCCAGCGGAATATCAACGTCCACATTTTTCAGATTGTGGATACATGCCCCTCTGACAGGCAGAAAACCCTTGGGTGCACGCACCTTATCCTTGAGAGAGATAACCTCCTTCATGGCATTTCCGGTTCGTGTCCCGCTCAAAAGAAGTGCTTCATAGCTTCCCTCAAACAAAACCTGTCCGCCGTTTTTCCCCGCCAGCGGACCGATATCTATCACATGGTCCGCAATACTGATAATATCCCTGTCATGCTCCACAACCAAAACCGTATTTCCTTTGTCTCTGAGACTCTTGAGCAGACGGCTCATCCTGTGGACATCCCTTGGATGCATGCCTGTACTGGGCTCATCAAAGATATAAATCATTCCCGTGAGAGAGCTTCCCATATACCGCACCAGCTTTAACCGCTGGGCTTCTCCACCGGACAAGGTAGAGGATTCCCGATTCATGCTCAAATAAGGAAGTCCGATGTCTATCATCCGGTCCAGGGAAGCAACTAAGGAGTCAATAACAGATACTGCTCTGGAATCTTTGATTTTCAAAAGTTCTTCCCGAAGCCCGGTAAATTCCATTCCGCACATATCATCTATGTTCAGCCCGTTAATTCGGCAGGATAGTGTTTCAGGGTTCAGCCTCTTTCCCCCGCAATCCGGGCAAACCCTTTCCTCCATGAACATGTTAATTTTCTTCAGAGTGTTATCGGTCTGTTCCTCCGGGCTCTTCATGAGACACAGTCTCTTAAACTGACAATAAACACCCTCCAGCCTCTTATCGATTCTCTCTCCGTCCCTTGTTCTGCTGCCATACAAAAGAATATTTTGCTCCTCCGGGGATAAATCCTTCCACGGCTTGTTTACGTCAAACAAATCCGGTCTCCTGTACAGCTTCCAGTAATATTTTCCCGGTCCGAATGCCGGAAGGCGGAAAATCCCTTCCTCGTAGGTCTTATCCCCGTCAATCAGCTTATGAATATCTAAGTCCATGATTTTACCGATACCGGCACAAGTTCTGCACATGCCGTTAGGGTTGTTAAAAGAAAAATAAGATGCCGGGCCAATGGCAGGAGTACCGATTCTGGAAAACAGAAGCCTCAGTTGAGAATACATATCACTGATGGTTCCCACGGTAGAACGTGCATTTCCTCCAAGCCTGCTCTGGTCGATTACAACAGAAGGATTTAAGCAATCAATCAAATCTGCCTGAGGCTTTTCATATTTGGGCAACCTTCCCCGAATCCAGGCAGAATAGGTTTCATTCATCTGCCTTTGGCTCTCCGCTGCTATGGTATCAAACACAATACTTGATTTTCCGGAGCCGGAGACACCTGTAAAAACAACGATTTTGTTCTTGGGAATCTCCAGATTCACATTCTTCAGGTTGTTCTGTCTAAGGCCCCGGATGATGATTTTCTCTGTGTTCATTCTTTGCTTTCTCCTTTCATTACTGTTGGGGAAACCATCCCGAACAAATCTCCCCTATAGCTGAGACTATATCATACAGTCTCCTCTATAGGGGAGGGTCAAGCACAAAATAACAATTAATAATTTATTTCACAGAAATGATTTCTATATCTCCGTATTCCCGATATCCCTGATGCTCCGTTTCCATCTTCACATCACCGTTTCCGGAATTGATGATACGATAAAGGTTATATTCTCCCTTCTCGTATGCGAAGTCCGTCCCGTTGTCCTGATAATGGTAATATGTTCCCTCACCGGGGTATACCTCCAGAATCAGTTTCTCGTCCTTGCTCTCGTCAATATGGCTGCGCACGGGATACTTTGGAAGCACAGCGCCGGCTTTCACATAAAGTGGACAAATATCAAGAGGAGCATCTGCCACAATCCAACCGCCCCCTTCTATTCGTTCCTTCGTCCAATAATCGTACCATGTTCCTTCCGGTAAATACACCAGTTTCTTTACCTGCCCCTGTTCCACAACAGGTGACACCAGCAGATTGGAGCCCACCATGAACTCGTCATTCAGGTTGTGGGTATTTTTGTCCCGGCTGTATTCCAGTACCAGAGGACGCATGACAGGAAGTCCCGTCTTCTGATGCTCGTAAAACAAATCATAAAAATACGGAAGCAGCTCATACCGCAGACGTATATATTTGCGGATAATACGCAAATTTTCATCACCGAACAGCCAGGGCTCCTGCCTTCTGGTACCCATGGCGCTATGGTTGCGGAACAATGTGGAAAAGCATCCCACCTGATACCAACGTATCAGAAGTTCCGACGTCACATCCGAGCCGAAACCGCCCACATCCGTTCCCGCAAAAGTGAATCCGCTCATACCCAGATTGCAGAGCTGGGGAATTGCCATGCGCAGATGAGTCCAGAGACTGTTGTTGTCTCCGGTCCAGACTACGGCATATTTCTGTGTCCCGCTGTAGCATGCCCTGGTAATCACAAAAGGACGCTTATTGTCCAGTTTCTGTAGTCCCTCGTAAGTAGCCTTGGACATATAATGCCCGTAAACATTATGCATGGTCTTATGGCAGGACGGTGTTCCCTCATCATAAAACACAACATCATCCGGAAGCGGGCCGTTGAAGCTGGCAGGCTCATTCATATCATTCCAGATGCCGGAAACTCC
>JAEDMI010000127.1 GCA_016303085.1 Acetatifactor sp. | reverse complement strand
ATATCCGGAATTCACTCTCACTCTTATTTAGCCATGACGGCAGAAACAAAAAGTACTTTTCCTCTGTATCGTCTTTCCAGAGTGAAAAATCAATCGTCATTCCTTCTTCACCATACTTTAGCGAAAAATTATCAAGGAATAATTCTTCATGTTCCATTCCCCGCCATGATAGATATAGAATGAGCATAAACAGCAGACAAACACTTCCAAGTACCCAGCAGCGCACCACTCTTCCTCTCACCGCTTTACCACCTTTTCTATATCTGCGATCAAATATCGTTGCTGCTTAAAAATCAAGTTTAAGATAACAGATAAATATTTTAAGATAATTGTAAGCAGGGCAAACACCCCGAAAAAGCCAAGCGCCAGAAAGCCCATGGTCGAAAGCCAGCCTTCCACCAGCTTCTGTCCGTTAAAGGCATCAATAATCAGGTAAACTCCCATTCCTACGGAAATGATCAGAAAGACACCACACAATATCATGGAAACGCGCTCTAATACGTTCGTAAAGTAGATAAAGGAATCCAATGCCAAGGATGTTCGCTCCGACGTTACTATCTTATTTTTAACTCTTGCTTCTCTATCCCTGCTCTCATATTCCAATGTGGCTGTTTTCAGTCCGCAATTCATATAAACAGCCTTCCTATAAGGAATGTATTGCCCCATAGATTTGATCCGGTTAATCGCCCTGCGGGATACCACACGGAAGGTCTCCGGGCCTATTTTCCCCTTGGTACGGCTGGTGCTGTTGTACAGGGCATAGAAGACTCTGGAAGAAAAGCGTACTTTCCCCTTGCTTCTTGCCGCCACAATATCGTTGCCCTCCATAAGCTTTTCATATGTTTTCAGAATCATATCCGGATCGTAGTCTACAAAAATATCATCGAATTCAAACACAAAATCCCCAATGGCAATATCCCGCCCGGCATTCATGGCACTTTCCAGCCCGTGGAAAAAGCTCATATGGATCACATTCACCATTGCTCTGACCTTATTCTCCTCAAGGTAGTCTTTAAGTACTTCAATCGTCGCATCACTGCAGCCATCATCCACACATACGATCTCAAATTCCTGAAAATGCTCCTCACATACCGGAATGACTGCATTTAGGAAATATTTCACATAATCCTCAACATTATGCAAGTAGACCACCAGCGATATAAACTTTTTTTCTTTTTGTCCGTTCTCCATACTCTTACTCCTGTAAATAGTCGTCTAAATCATAAACTGTATTGATCTTACCTGACAGGACACTGATAAACACCGGCTCCCTACTCAATACCCGTATTGCCGTAGGTCTGGAGTCATCTACCTCGGAGCTTTTCAGGATCGGCTTCATGGAATATAGAGACTTCACATAGCTATATCCATATTCCTCCTTCAGATACTTATCGGCAAGGTGTGACATGTAGGGCCATGCTGAATCCGGTTTGTTCGAACACTCATTACAATTACCAAGACTCTCCGGCGAACACATGAACGCTTCCTTGTCCCGGCTTTCCTGACAGGAAAAGGCGGGCTTCTCATCATAGCTTGTAATATGCGGTGTAAACGTAACGGCGGTTAGGGAATGCATGCCTGTCTTTCCAAAAGGCATGATGGAAAAGAATGGTCCATCCATAACCGTAATTCCCGTGTTCTTCAGGTTTTCTGAAGGCTCACACAAAATAATCTCACATAACTCATACTTAATGTCGAATAGTTCCTTATCGATTCCTTCCACCCTGTCAATAATCTGATTCACAGACGCATAAGTCGCATTTAATACAAAGGGTGCTTCAAAACAGGAGCCATCCCGTAGTTGCACGGTAAAGGCCGTATTGCTCCTCACAATTTTCTCAATGCGGGCACCAAATATCATTTCTACATTTGGATTCTGCACTAATTCGTCTTCATAAAACTTCTGCAAAATCTTGGCATCGTAAGTATATTCCTCTGTCAGAAAAGCACCGTCACACATACCCGGCTTAAAATATTTGGAAGCAGCTACCTCTTCACATTTGATGTCCGCCGCCCGGCAAAATTCCATAAACTGATTTGCATTGGTCCAAGAAAACCGATCCGAGGTTGCATAAATCTGCTCAAACCGATCATGGATACAAAAACCAAAATCCTCCACAAATCTTCTGAAATACCCTGCCGATTTCACTGCTGTGGTAAGGCTTCTGGGATAGTGATATCCCATATGTACTCTGGCCTGATTGATATAGGTCGCCCGCTGAAAAGGTGCGGAGTCATATTCAAGCACTAATACATGTTGTCCTCTTAATGCACAAAACCTTGCCGCGTAAAGCCCATATAGACCTGCTCCAATGATTATCTTATCATATTTTTGTGCTGCCATTCATCTCTCCTGTATCCCCAATCGATTGAATCTATTTCATGTTTCATGTAACGGGATTTTGTATATTGTGTATTCTTCTCCCCGCACCGTCTTTTCCTCTGTATGATATAGCCTCTCATAGCTTTCCAATTCTTCTGCTTCCTCTATGCAGGCATCCTCTGTCCATAATAAATACAGCTCTCTTTTATCCGAAAAGTTTTCTCTTCCCCATTCTATTAATCCCTGCAGAGTAGTTGTCACACTCTGTTCCTCACTCCAGTCCGCATAACTTGATTTTTGTCCGTTTCCGGCAAAGTAAAAATTATATTTGGGGAGATATGCTACTACTGTGGAAGCCATAGGTATATTAGCAGTAACAATGAGATCTTCTTCTGATAGATTGTTTTGAATATATCCTGCTGCCCCTTCTGCATCAGAATATAAACCGTTCATCGCAACGCTCAGACTGGAAATTTCTGCTTCCGAGTTCCAATGTAACATCATCCCTATGCATAACAGCACAAACAGGCACTCCACCGCACCTATCAGACCTCTTCCCCATTGATCTGTTTTCTGTTTTTCTCGCATCTGTTCATTCAAGACCCAGATTACCCAGATAAATACAAAACACAGAGAGAGATAGTGCCAAATATGTAACTGATACACAAGCGCACTGAAGGATGCCTGAAAGAGGAAGGAGACTGCCAGCACACTCATGACCCATCCATCCTTCAATCTCACAGAAATCACTAACAAGGTCACTATTGCAAGCGCTAAAAAAACAATAGTTGTTTTTTGCTCCCAGCCTGTTATCCGGGTAAAAATGCCACAAGAAAAAACCTTTATTTCATTTAGCATTTCCGAAAGGCCCATATTTCTTGTATTAAACTGCGGGCTGTCTGAAACTTCATAAAACTGAAATATCCACAAAAGTAAACTGACTGCCGGAATCCAGATTCCCTTTATTACCTTTTTCATTCCATTCAGTTTTTTCGTTCTGATACTACACCATGCATTTTCGCATAGCCACATGAGGGAAAGTGTCCCTGCCTCAGGAATCGCAATCGTGTCAGCCTGGACCAAAAGCCCCAGCAGTAAGCCATACCAAACACATTTTTCATTACGCTGCGGGAACAGCCATGCCAGGATCACAAGTAACAAGGCTATCAGGCAATAGTTTCTCGCAACAACCGGATAAAAGTAGGTAAACACCGGACTAAATAAGCAAACTGCTTTCACGATCATATGAATCTGTCCATAACGCAAAAATAAAGCAGCGGTAATTGCCATAACAAAAAAGCTGAGAACCTCTATAGTCCTAAAAGGGAGTCCTATTTTAGCAAAAGGCATAACAATAAAGTACCACAGGCATGGATGTCCCTGATACTTTATTTCGCGGAGAAGTTCTAGCGGTGACAGTTCTCTTGCAATCAGCCATACATTAGCTTCATCCCGCCAAGGCTCATGGAGAAAAAAAAGTAATCCATTAAAAAGGAGATACCCTAAAAACAGACACACCGGAAAAGCTCTATTCAAAGATTTGTTTTCTAACTTCATCACAACTGCTTGTCCATTCTATATTTCTTATTTTATTATTATATACTATTATTAATAAAAACTGCAATGCCCTTTCTATAACAGAGCATTGCAGTTCTAATGAATGACTAATTATTTTTTGTTTCTTCATATTTCAAAATCATTTGAGCTAATGCATTAGCGTAAAGTTCTCTCCCCTCCGCCGTGAAATGAATACCGTCTTCCAAATACTCATCAGCTGTATATGCATCAACACCCAGATCCTCATATGCATTTAAGAACAAACAATTCTGTTCCTTTGCCACATAGTTGCAGGTTCCTTTGTAGTCAAACAGAGTTCCCTGTCCTTTGTCCATCATGTTTCCATCTCCCACCATATATCCATCTTTACCATAAAACTGTGCAAAACACGGTGAGCACAAAATAACAGTTGCATCCGGAGCAATATTCGTAAGATTAGCAACTGCATAGCGAAGGGCTCCGGTATAAGATCTCAAATCATAGAAGTCATCCCCTGCACTGCGCTTATTTCCATTTAGGAAATCATTTGTACCATACTCTACAATGAAATAGTCCGTCTGGGAAAAATCGATATCCGAATTACTTAATATTTCTCCTGCTCTGGTTCCGCTGAAATGACTTGCAGGAATAGTACCCATTAAAACATTTACCATCTCTACCAAGCTCCATGACGAAAATTCTTCCGGTTTCGTACTTTCCTCTGCCTGCAAGGATGCGCAGGTTCCACCAACTGCAAGATTAAACACATCTGCCTCACACTGCACAGCAGTCAGATAAGGAATTCCTGTTCCGTCTCTGTTACTGTCAAAAATACTGTCTCCCAAAAAAACCAGCTGCAAATCACTTCCGGTAGGTTCTGTCTGATCCTCCTGGGTAATAACCTGCTCCGGTTCAGGCACCACGATATCAGGCAAATCGCTATTTCCCTTCAAGTCATTTCCGGGCAGGTTCTCTTTATCTTCCTGCCGGGCATCCTCTTCGACCGTACGATCAGTCTCTTCTTCAAGAATATCCCTTTCAATGACTTCTCCTGTTTCCGTTATCAAAACATTCTCTGCAAGCAGTTCATCTTCATTATCTTCCTCTATCACATTTCGGCTGCATCCTGCCAGCATTGCAAGTGTCAACAGCATTGCCGCTATTCTTACTGCCTTCCCACTAATCCTGTTCTTCATAGCCAGCACTCCTCTCTTCTTTAAACATCTGTCTGCAATAAGAATAACACATTTTCCCTTGAAAACCAGTCCCTAGCGCTCTTATTAAGACTTTTTTTGTTATCCTTAAAAAATTCTTAATAACTTACTTATAGTTTATTCAATTTTTTCGAAAATCATTCCATGCAGGATTATAACCAAGCTTGCATTGTCAAATGGTATACTTTTCGGTATACTTAATGATAACGAACCAAAACATTCTGAATGTTCAAAAGAGCAGAAACGAGGGATTATAACAATGCATCAATTACTGTCGATCATTCTTCCGGCCTATAATGAGCAGGAAAATATTCATCATACCTTTGCCGTAATCAGGGATTTATTGACCGCTTCGTCAATTCCCTTTGAAATCATCTTTGTAGATGACGGTTCTGATGACCTTACCTATCTGCAGATACAGACTCTTTCCTCCGAGCATCCGGAAGTAAAGGGAATTTCCTTTTCCCGGAACTTCGGAAAGGAAGCAGCCATCTTTGCCGGTCTTGAGGCAGCATCCGGCAACTGTTGCCTGATCATGGACTGTGATCTCCAGCATCCTGCTGAGATCATCCCCGAAATGTATCGGCTTTGGCAGGATGGCTACGAAGTTGTGGAGGGCGTTAAGACCTCCAGAGGGAAGGAAAGTAAGCTTCACACCCTCTGTGCCGGTACCTTTTACCGCATTATCAGCAAGGCAGCCGGTGTGGATATGTCAAAGGCTTCGGATTTTAAGCTCCTTGACCGGAAAGCCGTGGATGCATTACTTACCATGCCGGAGCGCGCCCCCTTCTTCCGGGCACTTTCCTCCTGGATCGGCTTTAGGACCGTCTCCGTTCCCTTTGCAGTACAGGAACGCACTGCCGGTACCTCCAAGTGGTCCGTCTGGAAGCTGATCAAATATGCCATTAGGAATATTACCTCCTTTTCCGGAGCACCGCTTCAGTTTGTCACTCTCATGGGCTGGATCATGTTTCTTGCCTCCATTGCGCTTGGCATCCAGTCACTCTACAAATACTTTACCGGAAGCGCTCTGGAAGGCTTCACGACAGTTATCCTCCTTCAGCTAATCATTGGCAGTGTCCTGATGATCAGTTTGGGAATTATCGGCCACTATATTTCCAGAATTTATGATGAGATAAAAGCAAGACCAAGATACTTAATCAATAAAAGATGCGGCTTTTAAACCGCATCTTTTATTTTCTATTTATTCTGTTTCTGTTAACGACCGATACTGTAATACTCCACTCCGGCAGCCTTCATCTGCCCCGGCTCATAGAGATTCCGTCCGTCATATACCAGCGGTGTATGCATCTTCTCCTTAAATTCAACAGGGGTTATCTGTTTGATCTGCGGCCATTCCGTAAACGCAAAGCAGATATTTGCCTTATCCAGTGCTTCCTCCACGCTGTCCACATAAGTCATGGAGCCCTTTTCCAGTTTTCCTTCCGGGAAGAGCTGCTTAGCCCGCTCTACCCCCTTGGGATCATAAGCATAAATATCAGCTCCTGCCTGAAGAAGAAGTCTGATATTGTCAATGGACGGAGCCTCCCGCAGATCATCGGTTCCCGCCTTGAAGGTCAGTCCAAGCACTGCAACCTTTAGTCCGTTAAAGGAGATCATCCGCTCCTTTGCCTTCTCAAACAGACGAATCTTCTGCGCCGTATTTACCTCCACGCAGGCCTCCACTGTTTTCAGCTGATAGCCATGCTCTTTAGCAAGGAATTTTAATGCTTTGGTATCCTTGGGGAAACAACTTCCGCCAAAGCCGATACCTGCATTCAGGAATCTTGAACCGATCCTCTCATCATAGCACATGCCCTTCGCCACATCGGTAATATCCGCCCCAACCAGCTCACACAAGTTTGCAATATCATTCATATAAGAAATCTTCAGCGCAAGGAAATCATTGCAGGCGTACTTGATCATCTCCGCGGAACGCCTCTTCACCGAAACGATGGGAAGGCCGAAGGGCTCATAGATTTCTTTTAAAAGTGCCTCTGCCTCCTTACTTTCCGTACCGATAATAATTCTTGCCGCATGCAGCGTATCATGGACCGCCGTCCCCTGTG
>JAEDMI010000126.1 GCA_016303085.1 Acetatifactor sp. | reverse complement strand
ATATTCAGTTTTGCAGCTTCAAGTCCTGAAACAGCTTGGCCATAAGCATAGAATCCTTTCCGACGGATATGCATACTGCGATACTGTCCCCTTCCTGCACCAGTTTATATTGATTTATTGCTTTTGTAAACTTGCTTTCTCATTTTCTTTCAGCGATAGCGCCGATGAGGTTCGTCCATGGACCGTCTTTCTCAAGCCGGAGCCATATTCAGCCGAACCACCTCATAAATAGCATCTGCCAGCCTTTCATGTCCTTTTTCATCCAAGTGCTCCTGATCTGTAGCCGAGGGCGCTGTCACATCCGATGCAGCTAAAAACAGGCACTTATGCTTTTCCGCAATCTTCCGATATACTTCCTTTAATTTTTTAGAGACTTGAACGGATTCCCGGTTGAATTCCGGGAGTTGACCGAAACCGTTGACTGAAACCATACCTTTCGGGGTTGCATTTTTGTCTGCAACATACTATAATTTGTGATGTATGAGGAATCCTATTACGGCAGAGAGGCTTAATGTAGGATTCCTTTTGATTTTGAAACAGATACAGGGAGTCGAAACGATGAATTTATTTGACATATTGGGTCCGGTTATGGTAGGCCCAAGCAGTTCTCATACAGCCGGAGCGGTAAGAATCGGCTATATCTCCGGAAAGTTACTGCAAGAAAAACCCGCAAATGCCGAAATTCTGTTACATGGTTCATTTGCCACCACAGGCATGGGACACGGAACGGACCGCGCGCTGATTGCAGGTCTTCTCGGTATGCAGCCCGATGACATTCGGATTCCACAGAGTTTTGAAATTGCTGAAAAGGAAGGATTACATTTTTCTTTTTCAAATGTCAATTTGAAGGATGTACATCCGAATACAGCAGTTTTGAAGTTAACCGGTGAAAATGGCAGGAAGATAGAGGTTGAGGCTGCTTCCATCGGAGGCGGACGCATCATGATTCAAAAACTGGATGGTATTCAGGTAAATTTCAGTGCTGAGAAGCCCACGCTGATTATACACAATCTGGATCAACCCGGTCATGTGGCGGAGGTGACCTCCATGCTATCCCACAAGTCTGTCAATGTAGCAACCTTGCAGCTGTACCGTGACAAAAGGGGCGGTTATGCGGTGATGGTTCTGGAACTGGACCAGCCGGTGCCGCAGGAATCCATCCGATGGCTGGAACATCTGGAGGGCATTATTAAGGTAACGTATATCAATGTGGATTAGCACCGAATTGTGAGAGGAAATCATATGTCATATCAATCTTTTGCGGAAATTATCGAAATATGTCAGTCAAGGGACAAAGAATTCTGGCAGGTCATTTTGGAGGATGATATGTCGGAACGCAATGTTTCCCGGGAAGACAGCATGCAGCAGATGCATGCCACCTGGGATGCCATGCTTCTGGCTGCTGCCACCTACGACGGCAGTTTAAAATCAAAAAGCGGTCTGGTGGGCGGTGACGGCGCCGCAATGGAGCGATATCAAAGAGAAAAGGGAACTCAATCTCTCTGCGGAGAATATGTAGATATGTGTATTGCCGGAGCATTACAGATGGGAGAGTCCAATGCCTGTATGAAGCGAATCGTGGCTGCACCGACGGCAGGCGCCTGCGGTGTACTTCCGGCGGTTCTTGTACCCTACTTCCGGCATCGGAACAGAGATACGGAAACCATATTGAAGGCTCTGTATGTGGCGGCGGGTATCGGTCAGATTATTGCCTATCGTGCCAGCATCAGTGGTGCGGCAGGCGGATGTCAGGCGGAGATTGGCTCCGCCAGTTCTATGGCTGCCGGTGCACTTGCCTATTTGCAGGGCGGCGACTGTATGTGCATTGCAAATGCGGCAGCTATGGCAATGAAAAATCTGTTGGGTCTGGTTTGCGACCCGGTGGCAGGTCTGGTGGAAGTACCCTGTGTCAAGAGAAACGTTATCGGAACAGTAAATGCGCTGTCCTGCGCAGATATGGCAATGGCGGGAATCGTCAGCCGCATTCCGCCCGATCAGGTGATTGACGCAATGAAAGAGGTGGGTGATAAAATGGACAGTTCCCTCCGCGAAACGGCTCTGGGCGGTCTCGCCCAGAGTGCGGAAGGTTTAAAGATAGCAGGGCAGTTTAAGGCAGAGACGGACTCCTAAATATCTCTATACACTCCTTTTGAAATATGGTATACTTAGAATTAATTTCAGATAACTAACAGCAGCAGTGCGACAGCTTATCGTCTCTGTTGCGGCAGAAAGGTATGGTTTTGATATGAGCAAGAAAAAAGCAGTTGTTTCTCTGGGACACAATGCCCTGGGCTATACCACGGAAGCACAGTGGGATGCCGTTAAAGTCACCGCAAAAGCATTGGCAGATTTGGTGGAGGCTGATTACCAGCTGACAATTACCCACAGCAACGGGCCTCAGGTCAGCATGATTCACAAGGCCATGACCGAACTGCGCCGCGTATACATCGACTATACTCCCGCCCCCATGTGCGTCTGCTCTGCCATGAGTCAGGGTTACGTGGGCTACGATATTCAGAATACCCTGCGTTCCGAGCTTCTCAGCCGCGGCATCTCCAATCCCGTGAGCACCATTCTGACCCAGGTTACCGTTGACCCTTACGACGAAGCTTTCTATGAACCCACTAAGGTCATCGGCAGATATATGTCTAAAGAAGATGCGGAAATTGAAATCAAAAAAGGGAACTATGTAAAAGAGGACCCCGGCAAGGGCTTTCGCCGTGTCATCGCGGCTCCCAAGCCCATTGATATCGTTGAAATTGAAGCAATCCGTACTCTTGCGGATGCGGATCAGGAAGTGATTGCCTGCGGCGGCGGCGGAATTCCCGTCATCGAGCAACAGCATGTCTTAAAGGGCGCCTCCGCAGTTATCGAAAAGGATGCCATCGCGTCAAAGCTGGCTTCCGAGTTATCCTGCGACGAACTGATTATCCTCACCGATGTGGATTATGTCTATAAAAATTTCGGTAGCGAAAACCAGACTCCCATCTCATCCATGAACATTTCTGAGGCGAGGAACCTGATTTCCCAGGGACAGTTTGAAGAGGGAACCATGCTTCCAAAAATTGAAGCCGCCATCGGTTATCTGGAAACCAAAAAGGACGGAAAGGTTCTGATTACTTCCATGGCAAAGGTGAAGGATGCCATAAAGGGAAAAGCCGGGACCGTCATTACAGCGTAATTCCCATAAATCCTGCTTTGAAGCTGTACAGTGCGCAAAAAGCGTGTTCTGCCGAAACAGAACGCGCTTTTTTATTTTGCAGCTCCCAAAACGGACAGCAGAGCACCTATCATAATGCAAAAATCCGAAATATTGAACACAATACCTCTGAACCATTTCCACTTTACACCGAAACTGAGATAGTCCACTACGTATTTCCGCTTCAATCTGTCGTAGGTATTGCTGAAAGCACCGCCCAGCAGAAGTGCCAGACCTGTACGCAACAGTCCGTTTCCCCTCCGTCCCAGGCTGATAATAAACACCGGAACCAACACCGCTGTCAAAAACAGAGACAATGCTGCTACCACAGTTCTGTTCTTCTCTCCCGCATTCAGCATTGCACCGCGGTTATGGTGCTTGCGAATCAGCATTCTACCGTCCAACAGCTTTTTCTCCCTTTTTTCTCCCCGTGCCGGAATATACTTCTCAACACGGTTTTTGAGCCATAAATCCCCGAAAAAAACAGCCGGTACAATCAACAGACATATCGCGATGGCCATATTCTCACCCTTTTCTGTGTAAAATCATTGATATTTCTTGAAATATTCTCTCCGTTTTACTACAATATTATTAGAAAAATCGTAACTGTCAAGTGTTTATGGGATTCAGTTACCAAAATCTGTATACGCAAAGGACAAGACAAAAACAATGCAAATGACACTTCACTTTTCCGAAGACAACATAGCAGAGCTTTTAGACCGGGCCATTGAGCAGGGACAAATTATCGCATACTATCAGCCCAAATATGATGCTGCCACAGGAATGTTAAACGGTGCCGAGGCACTGGCCAGATGGCAGGCCCCCGATGGCTCTCTGATTCAGCCTTCTGAGTTTATTCCCCTGCTGGAAAAAACGGGACACATCACCACTCTGGACTGGTATATTCTGGAGCAGGTCTGTGAAATGCTAAAACGGCAGATTATTCAAGGTGTCCGCACCGTTACCGTTTCCGTCAACTTTTCCCGCCTTCATTCTCTTGAAAAGGACTTTGCCGGTCGTCTTTCGGATACAGTAGATAAATACGGGATTTCCAGGCACCTCATAGAAGTGGAAATCACGGAATCCACTCTGGTACACTGTCGCCAAAACATTATTGACGATATCAATGCGATACGCAGTAAGGGCTTTTCCGTGGCAATCGATGATTACGGAAGCGGAATGGCTTCTTCCAATTTTGTCAAGGATGTATCTGCCGATGTACTGAAGATTGACCGTTCGCTTATGAGCCATAACTGTGAGGATGAACGGGAACGTATTCTATTGGAGTGCATTATTAACTTTGCTCACCGCCTGAAATTCAGTGTTGTGGCGGAAGGTGTGGAAACGCTGGAACAGCTCAGCTTTCTCCGCACCTGTGGTTGTGACACCATCCAGGGCTACTTCTTTTCCAAACCCATGGAGCGTTCGCAATACATGGAACTATGCCGTTTTTCCGAGTTTGATACAGTCAACGATGATATTTTGGTGACCCAATCTGCCTCCACGGCAACCGAGCTTCTTTTGAACGCTGTATTTACCTGCTTCCCGCTGATTATCATGAGCAACCTGACGCGGAACAGCTATTACACTATTGCCTACGAAAATTTCACCACAACCAACTGTCCCTCCACCGGGGTGTACACGGATTTGATTGCCCACGGTGCAGCTTCCATGCACCCGGATGACCGGGAGCTGTTCTCCCGCACCTTTGACCGTATGGATCAGCTGGAAGCGTTTGCAAGAGGTCAGCGCACCCGGCGAGTCGTCACAAGTCAGCTTGGAGATGACGGTATTTACCGCCGGGTGGAGACAACCAACTATTACATGCAGAATCCCGCAGTGGACGATGTGCTGGCTATCTGCATGTCAAGACTGCTTTGAGCTGACCACTGCGTGAATAATTCCCTGAATCACAACAAACAAAAGTGCCGCCACAGGCCAGATCAGCCCTGAGAATTTCCAATTGTCGGTAGAGAATCCGAAGCACAGGAAAATGGCTGTCACAAAGCACCAGTATACCCCGGGGAAGAAGGAAGTCTTTTTATTCAAAGACTTTTTCTCCAAGGTATAGTCCCCCTCCTGGAGCAGCTTCTGATAGCTCCCCTGAATATAGCCGGACCATACAAAGAGAAACACCCCTATTGCCAGAACCGCAAGAAGCCCTGCCGTGCAGTAAACCAAAATCAGCTCCGAAGCATCAAAACCGGCAGCCACCATAATCGGCACCACCCCCAGAATACAGAGTACGACACCTGCCACCACGCATGCCCTGTAGGTATCCGCAAAATCCTCTTTCTTCTTTTCCACAATCCCCTGAACTCCGTACTGAAGAGATATTTCTTCCTTCTCCAGATACTCATACTTTTCCATCTTCATACCGTTCAAAATCATGATTCCCACAGCCACAGCTATCAGTACCAGCAAAATTGTCACACCAAAGCCCCCTGCCATATTCTCACTGATTCCAAACTTTCCGTATTCCGCAAATCCTCCCATTAATATAAGAGGAATAGGGGACAAAATACACAGCGAAACTGCAGCCCCGATTCTTCCCGCCAGCACCCTTCTCAGGTTCATAAACATATTTGCTTCATCCAGAGATACACTCCTAAACTGCGGCTTTTCATACACATCCTCTGTCTCGGAATACTGCTCCTTCTCAATCTCATCCTTCAACAAGTAATCAGTGCTCACCCCGAACAGTCCGCTCATGGTGATAATCTTGTCAATGTCGGGAATGGATGCTCCGCTCTCCCACTTGGACACGGACTGCCTTGAGATGTTTAGTTTCTCCGCCAATTCCTCCTGAGACCACCCGTTTTTCTTCCTCATCTGCGCAATTTTTTCTGATAATATCATATTTTTACCATGCCGCTTTCTGCGGCTTTTCCTTTCTGCCCTCTTTCTATTCGTTGGGCTCCTCACAGGAAGAATCCTAGCAAAAACGCCGGTTGACAACCACCAAGTGCGCTTGGAAATCTGTCAACCGGTGGTTGCAAATCAGTCGTAATCCACGCTCATCAGGCATAAACCCTGGGCAGGAGCCGTAGGACCCGCCTTCTGTCTCTCAGGATTCTCCAGAACATCCCTGACCTGTTCTGCCGTCATGCGTCCGCAGCCCACCTCCAACAGAGTACCTACCATAATGCGGACCATGTTCTGCAAAAATCCGGTACCGTGAAAGATAAATCGAATATATCCGCCGTCCCGCTCGATCAAAATCTTATCCACGCAGCGAACCGTGGATTTTTTCATCCGGGGATTCACGCAGAAATTTCTGAAATCATGCTGCCCCAGAAGCACCTCTGCTGCCCGGCGCATCAACTCCGCGTCCGGCTTCTCCTCCAGCCTGGTATAATACCTTCTGTCAAAGACAGGCTTCACATCCCCGTCAAAGCAAGTGTAGCAGTAGGTCTTTCCGGTGGCATTGTACCGCGCATGGAATCTGGGGGAAGCCTCCTTCACCTCCAACACTGCAATGTCATCCGGCAGATAACGGTTTAGGTAATCCCTAATCTCCTCCGCGGAGAGCTCCGTTTCCAAATTGGCATTCGCCACCATCCCCTTCGCATGGACGCCGCCGTCGGTGCGTCCGGCACCGATAACCTCCACTTCCTTTTTACACATGGCAGATAAAACACTCTCCAGCTTTCCCTGAATGGTGTTCTGGTTAGGCTGACGCTGCCAACCGTAATATCTTGTGCCGTCATATTCAATCAAAAACTTATAGTTTGTCATACATCACCCATACATTTTAAATATTCTATATTTATTTTGTGGAACCGTTTATAATCAAACTGGCCAGTGTGGTATAGGACTGCATCTGTAAATTCGGCTTGCGAATCTTTCTCAGAATAATCTCACCTGCCTGCTTTCCCATATCATAGACATCGATATCCACCGTGGTCATCTTTGGTTCCGTAATTCTGGAAAACGGGTAGGCATCGAAGGTAATCAGCCCCATTTGCCCCGGCACGGATATCCCACGGTTTCTCAACGCATTCATAGCTCCCACGGCAAGATAGTTATTG
>JAEDMI010000125.1 GCA_016303085.1 Acetatifactor sp. | reverse complement strand
GATGTCCCACATCTGTTATGTTCATCACTCGTTTCACGTCGTAACCGATGTAACGAAGAGTCTTTTCCAACAAATCCTCCATGATATAGCTTCTCAGATTTCCGATATGGGCAAAGTGATAGACCGTAGGGCCGCAGGTATACATAGCCACCTTTCCGTCTGCATTTGGCACAAATTGCTCCACTTTTTTTGTTAAGGTATTGTAAAAAAACAGCTTGTTCTCCATTTTCATTCCTCCGCTTTGTCTTTATTGCTGCCTGATGTTGTCGGCTGTCCCTGCCGCTTCTTTCCTGTGCATTATGCGAAGCTCCTTTTCCAGTTCCAGCACTCTATTGGTAAGCTCCGAATTGGCATATTGCAGATTTGCAATATCCTCCTTCACGGGATCCGGAAGGTCGGTCTGGTTCATAGTATCCTGCGGCAGAGCTGCATTGCCCCGCTTTACCACCCTGCCCGGTACACCTACCACCGTGGAGTTTGGCGGCACCTCACTCAAAACCACGCTGCCCGCTCCTATCTTAGAGTTATCCCCGATGGTAAAGGAGCCCAGCACCTTGGCTCCGGCACTAATCATCACATTGTTTCCGATGGTGGGATGACGCTTGCCGTGTTCCTTCCCCGTGCCCCCCAGAGTAACCCCCTGATACAGGGTCACGTTGTCACCGATAATGGTCGTTTCACCGATGATGACACCGTTTCCGTGGTCGATAAAAAACCCCTTTCCTATCTTTGCACCGGGATGAATCTCAATACCCGTCTTTCTCACCCCACGCTGAGACACCCATCTGGCCCAGAAATAATGTCCTTTTTCATACAGCCTGTGCGCAATCCGATAGTGTATCATGACCTTGAAGCTGGGATACAAAAACACTTCCATGGAAGAATGGATAGCCGGATCACGTTCTCTGATAATCCTGATTTCTTCCTTCACATTACCGATAAATCCCATAGTTCAATCCTCACCTCACATCTCAATTCAAAGAATTTCCCTGCAAATCTCCGGTAAGCCAAAGTATACGCAAGGACACAGTTTTTGTCTGCCACAAACAAAACGCGGAAAATCCATCTTTAGAGACGAATTTTCCGCGGTTCCACTCTAATTAAGGGCAACATGCCCTTCTCTCAATCGCTTAACGCGCGCTCACGTGTCCGTCTACCCGCCGCCCCTGCGGCACTCTCCGAACCTGCTCCCGGATGCACTTCCCTT
This sequence comes from Acetatifactor sp., assembly GCA_016303085.1. Classification (GTDB taxonomy): domain Bacteria; phylum Bacillota; class Clostridia; order Lachnospirales; family Lachnospiraceae; genus Acetatifactor. The sequence continues at coordinate 6,111 of JAEDMI010000125.1, read as the reverse complement.
TTCCCCGATGAAGAACGCTTTCAGCTCGCCGGCGCTCTCTCTCTGACATCTTTTCTGAAAAAGTACTCTTTCCGTTCACTGCATTTACCTATTAATCAGAATATGCAAATTTCCCGGTTTTGTCAATGTTTTTTCGTTATCTTCTTGCGCACCCCGCACAGCCTTCACAGCCGCCGGACATCTGCCGGGCTGTCAAGTCAAAAGGGCTTGTCAACATGCAGACTGCCTGAGCGGAAATTCCCTCGCCCGTTCCGGTAAAGCCCAGCCCTTCCTCGGTGGTGGCTTTTACGTTGATACAGCTCACATCCATTTCCAAAGCCTGTGCAATGTTTTCCCGCATGGCATCAATATGAGGGCGCATTTTAGGTGCCTGCGCGATAATTGTGGCATCAATGTTTTCCACAAAAAAACCCTTCCCGCACAGAAGCTCTCCCACCTTTTTCAGGAGCACCACGGAAGAGATTCCCTTATACGCAGGGTCGCTGTCCGGGAAATGCTTCCCGATATCGCCCAAGGCTGCAGCACCCAGCAGCGCATCCATCACCGCATGCAACAGCACATCTGCATCCGAATGTCCCAAAAGTCCTTTTTCATAAGGTATCTTTACACCGCCCACAATCAAATCCCGGCCTTCCACCAAGCGGTGAACATCATATCCCATTCCGACTCTCATTCCATTTCCCTCCCGTTCTGCCATCTGTCAACCGCCATATTGCCCATTCCGAATACTACTCATACACCGGGCTCAATCCTCACCTCTATCGCTCTGCCGCACAGTTTTGAAGTTCCTCCACGGATTCAAAGAGATAAACCGAGTAGCACCCGTCTCCGTAGATTTTCTCTCCGGTTTGCAGAGCTTTCACATCGGCATAAGTACTTTCCTCATCCTCTGTCAACAGCAGAAACACTTCACCTTCACAGTAATCCTCCCCGTAATATTTCATGGGCGAAGACCACGTAAAGTATTCCAGGTATTCCGGGTCGCCTATATTTGCAATCTCCACGTCACCGTTTGTAATCTCTGTAATAATATTTCCGTTTGTGTAGGTGGCAAAGCCGAAATGATAACCGTTGTCCTTCAAAAATTCTGCCACCCGATACTTGTTTTCGTTCTTGTCCGCAGTGATAAAGGACACTACCACCTTCGCCGTTCCCAAAGCCAGGCATCCCACCAGCAGTACCGTCACCGCCATCTTATCAAATTTCGGATGCTCCCCTTCCAAATAAAAGCAGAGAACCGGCAACACAAAGATAAAGATAGTCAGATAGTATCTGGGCACCATAGTGCTGGTTGTAAACACAAACACAAACATATTCAGACAAAATGCCGACACAAGAAACAGTACCGTGAACAACCTTCCGGAATTGCTTTCTTTCCATGTTTTGACCGTGCACCAGATTAATACCCCAAGGAGTACAAATGCCGCAAAGGTAACAACTCCGCGCAGGGACAGCACGCCCTTCTCCGGGATATATCCGAACAACATCAAAAGACAGCCCAGTGCATTCTGAAGCCTGTCAAACAATTCTCCATGATAAATAGGAATAAACAGCGTGGATTCATAGGTCTGAAAAACATATTTTCTGCTGATATAGAGCACGTTTACAGCATAACCAGCGACGCTCCCCAGTATTCCCAGAAGGCTGTAACCGAAATACCTGAATTCCTCTGCCTTCCAAACTGCCCCGAAATGCTCCTTCGCCATCTCTCTGCGAAAAATCTGAAAACTCTCCGAACGCAGCACATAAATAAACGCTGCCAACACCAGCGGGCACTGAAGCACAAACAGATATCTCACACCGGAAATACCGCATATTGCCGCCAAAATCATATAGAGGCAAAGGATTTCAATACGTCTTGCTTTCCTGATGCTTCTCGCCGCCAGCCGAAGAAACATCCCGAAAAACAGAAAAACAATTATCATGTGAGACATATAGGTATTGCCCATCTGCACATGTGTCATCATGGTTTCCGAAAAAGGCAACAGCAGAATAACCGAAGTCAGGACCACCAGACTTCTCTTAACCTTGAAGGGCTTCATAAAATAATAGTAAGATGCCAGCAGGAGCCCATAGCACACAATATTGGTAATCATCCGGATTACATGCCAGTTATCCATGATTTTGAACAACGGTACCATAATCAGCTGAGTGTACAAAAAACGGAATTCCGTGGAATAATACCAGTCCGGTGTGGCGATGATATGCCCCGTCTCAGATAAAAGTTTGGAAAACATCATTTCCGCCGCCATGTCAGAGTCCAGCCAGTGCAACTGATATAATGCGTTTAATAGCACCAGCAGCAGGAGTACGCCGCCAAGGATTGCATATGGCAGTATTTTTTTTAATTTCTTCATCGCCGGATCCATCCTTTTTGTTTCTTTCGTCTGTGTTGTCAGAGACACACCTACAATAATTTATTATACATGAATTCTGCTGAATTAGCAATTATTCACTCTCATTCCGAGAGCTTCTCTTCCGTTTCGGACGGGCAAAGGCAATTCCTTTTTCACTGCCGTCCCTGCGTATATCCCGCGGTTTCCTGTCACGATTCTCCCGGTAGCTTCTGCTTTCCTCACGTTCCCTACGTTCTCCCCTGCTGTCTCCCCGGCGGCTGTCCCCTCTGCGCCTGCCGTCAAAGTCTTCTCCTGCGCCGTTCCCCCGGCGGCTGTTCCTCCTGCGCCTGCCGTCAAAACCTTCTCCCGCGCCGTTCCCCCGGCGACTGTCTTCTCTGCGCCTGCCGTCAAAGTCTTCTCCCGCGCCGTTCCCCCGGCGGCTGTCCTCTCTGCGCCTGCCACCGTAACGCTCTCCGCGGCTTCTGACCGCCGGGCGGTCAGCCTCTATCTCAGGTCCCTTGTCTCCCACCTGAGCCTTCAGCATCACTGCCGCAAGTTCCAGAGCGTCGCAGCCCTCTTCGTCCATCTTGCGCTGAAGAAAACTCTTCATCAATTCTATATCCTCATGCTCGTGAAGCTCCCATGCCCGGTTCAGATATTTGTCTGCCTTGGCCTTCAATACCTTGGAAGCTCCCGGCAGCTTCTTCTCCTCTATGGTAGTATGGCATACCCGCTCTATCTCCCGGATACGGTACATCTCCCTTGCTGTTGCAAAGGTAAAGGAACGACCTGTCTTTCCCGCACGTCCTGTCCTTCCGATACGGTGCACATAATACTCAATGTCCTGCGGAATATCATAATTAATAACCGCCTCCACGTTATCCACATCAATCCCTCTTGCCGCCACATCCGTGGCAATCAGGATATTGGTGCTGCCGTTTCGGAACCGATGCATAGCCACGTCTCTCTGATGCTGGGACATATCCCCATGCAGTCCTTCCGCTCGAAAGCCTTCCTTTTTCAGCACCTCCGATAGTTCATCCACCTTCACCTTGGTATTACAGAAAATCAGGCACAACGCCGGCTGGTAATATTCCAACAGACGAATACATGCCGCATCCTTGTCCTGACTTTTTACCCTGTAATATCTCTGGGATACCAGCGGTATGGTAAGCTCCTTCGCTGCCACCCGCACAAGTCTGGCATTGTTTTGAAACTGTCCCGTAATCTCCAAAATGGGCTGGGGCATGGTGGCAGAAAAAAGCGCTGTCTGGTGCTCACCGGGTATTTGTCCCAGAATCAGTTCCATATCCTCTCTGAAGCCCATGTTCAGCATCTCATCCGCCTCGTCCAGTACCACAGTATTCACATAATCCAGCTTGATGGTATGTCTGCGCATGTGATCCATGACACGCCCCGGTGTACCCACGATAATCTGTACGCCCCGCAGTCCGTTTATCTGCTTTCCTATCTCCTGTCCGCCGTAGACAGGCAGAACCTTGATTCCATGCATATATTTTGCAATTTTTCTCAGTTCCTCCGCCGCCTGTATGGCAAGCTCCCTCGTTGGACAGAGAATAATACACTGCAGCTTTCTCAAATCCGGGTCTATTTTCTGCAGAGCGGGAATTCCGAAGGCCGCCGTCTTTCCCGTTCCCGTCTGTGCCTGCCCGATAATATCCTCCCCGCTCAACAGACAGGGAATGGCCTGTTCCTGTATGGGGGAAAATGTTTCAAAGCCCATCTCCCGTACCGCCCGCAGAATCCTGTCATCTATCATTTCTTCCCAATTTTCATGCTCATTTAAACTTTCCAACTTTCATTTCCTTTCCAAAACTATCTCTCTGTTCTTTTCATCCATACCACAGCTTCACAGCTGTCCGTAAAAGGAAACATATCAACGGCAACACCTTTCTGCACCGTATAGCCCCTCTTTGTCAGATACTTTATGTCACGCACCAATGTTTCGGGATTGCAGGAGATATAGACAACCCGCTTCGGTGCAAGCTGTGCCACGGAATTTAGGAACTCCTCGCTGCTTCCGCTGCGGGGAGGGTCCATCAGCACCACGTCCACTTTCGCCTTCTGCTGCGCCATCTCCACCAAAAATTTACCCGCATCATTCTGATAAAATTCTATATTGTTCACCTCATTGCGCTTTGCGTTGCTTTTGGCATCTCTCACCGCATCCGGATTCAGTTCCACGCCGATAACCTTTCCGGCTTTTTCCGCAGCAATTATGCCGATGGTGCCTGTTCCGCAGTATGCATCCACCACCACCTCGCTGCCGGTAAGTCCCGCATACTCCATGGCTTTACCGTACAGCTTTTCCGTCTGTACCGGATTCACCTGATAGAAGGATTTCGGTGAAATTCGGAAAATCTTGCCGCACAATTCGTCCTCAATATAGCCCTTTCCATAGATAACCTGTTCCCTGTCTCCCAGCACCATGCTTGTATTGCGGTCGTTGACATTGATAACGATTGTGGTAATCTCCGGGTGCAGCTTCAAAAGTGCCTTCACAAAGTTGTTCTTAGATGGCATTATCGGTGAACCCAGCACCAGGACAACCATAATCTGTCCTGTTACATGCCCTGTCCGAATCAGAACATGCCGCAACAGTCCGTAGCCTGTGTCTTCACTATAAGGACGTATTTTAAAAGACTTCAGCAGTCCACGGACAGAAACAATAATTTCATCCGCTTTTTTGTTCTCAATCAGGCAACTGTCCACAGGTACAATACGGTGACTCTTTTCCTCATAAATACCGGAGATGGCATTGTGCCTCCTGTCCTCCCCAAACGCCGCATGCACCTTGTTGCGATAGTGGGTGGGCTGCTTCATGCCGATAATCGGCTCCGGTTTACAATAGGGCTCCATTAGCTTGCGGAACCCGGTTTCCTTGGCTTTCAGCTGCTCCCCGTAAGGTCTCTCTATCCATCTGCAGCCGCCGCACTTCCCTGCCACAGGACAAAGAGCTGTCTTCGTCTTAGGCTTCTTCTGCATCCCGGCAGACTTCGTTCCTTCCGCTACCGCTGCTGTACTTCCTGCCGCCGTACGCTGCCTTTCATTTTTTTGCCTTTGATACATGGTATTCTTTCCCATATTCTTTTCACCATACTTTGCAGTTGTCATAATATTCCCTTTTCCAACCGTCCTTAAAAATATCCTGACAAAGATAATAAAGTATCCGGCTCGCCGGAAAACACAAAATAAAAGAGTCCGGAAAACCGGACTCTTTCACGTCGGAGTGGCGGGATTCGAACTCGCGACCTCCACCTCCCTAAGATGGCGCTCTAACCAAGCTGAGCCACACCCCGAGACACATTTAGCATTATAACGTGTCCCATAGAAAAAAGCAAGAGGTTTTTTTAAAATTGTAGAAATTTTTTATACAGTTCAGCCTAAATCTCAAAGTCCACGGGTGTTTATATGCCATACATCTTTGTTCGACACGCTTGCGCTTGGGGCTCGACGCAACGGTACATAAGGCTCCATAGTACGCAGCCTAAGTACCGGCGTCTCATACAGTCTCACAATGATGTGTGTTATGCTTCACCCTGTTTCCCGAAGGATTGATCTGTTTATTTTCTTTAAATTTTCCTATATCCCCCTAAAGCAGAATGTGAACTCCAGCCGCTTATCAGCGGGCAGCAGATACTCCTCGTGGACTCTGGCGCCCCAACTGTCGTCACCGCCCACACCCATCTGGCCCAGAGCTGCACGGATTACCGTGTAATGTACCTGTGGCAGTTCGTTGGCATGGGCTGCATTC
>JAEDMI010000124.1 GCA_016303085.1 Acetatifactor sp. | reverse complement strand
CGGTCTGTTTGTGCGAAAGGCGGATACGGTAGAGGAACTTTTCACGGAGCGTACCCGGGAATATTGTATTCTGGATTACAACGGAGAGAAAGGGTTTTGCCAGACCTTCTGGGCGCCGGAATTTCATGTGATAGGGGGAGAACTTTATATTCTCTTTGCGGTGGGAGGAAAGCAGTGGGCGCCCCAATGTCACCTGATGCGGCTGAAAAAAGGCGGGCAGATAACGGAAGCTTCCGATTGGGATGAGCCGGTGAGAATGTGCAGGGCAGACGGGCGCCCGCTTACGGAGGATGGCATTACTCTGGATATGACATATTTCAGGGCAAAAGAAAAGTCTTATGTCTGCTGGTCCTACCGATACGGAATCGGCACTTCCGAGGATACCGGATCCATGCTGTATATTGCAACAATAGACGAGACATGTCCTTACAGGCTGACCTCAGAGCCGGTACTGTTGTCGAGACCTCTGTATGGCTGGGAAAATACCAGCGGTACCATCAATAATGAAGGCCCATATGCGCTCACACTGGGGGATAAAATTTATCTCGCCTACTCCGGCGGAGATGCCTGTGGATATTATTATGCAGTGGGATATCTTGTTGCATCGGTACGGGATGATTTGCTGGATGCAGGAAGCTGGACGAAGCTTCCCGCGCCGGTATTCAGTTCTTCATCCGTAGTGGGTATTCAGGGGCCGGGACACGGTTCCTTTTTCCGGGACGGGCAGGGGAGGCTGATGTTTGCATATCACGCGCAGGAGAGGGAGAAATATTTTAATCGATGTAGCGCGTATCACAGGGTGCATATTTCCAAATCGGGCTTTCCCCTTCTGAACGTGGTGGGTGAGAGAGATGTGGCGGAGAATCTGCGTAGAGTGGAGCTGACATTCCGGTTTCATCCTGACGCAGGGCTTGCAGGAGACGCTCTCTTCTGTTAAAATATTCCTGTAGCGGTATTTACAGAGGTACATAGCCTTGGAAATCCGGTAAAGGCAGCCGGAAGCGGATATGAGTGGAAAAATGATATTTCGGCACAAACTGATGTGTCTGCTCATAACTTTATTTATGCTTGTCATGGGGATGCATGTGGACGAGGTTCACATGGACTCCTCTTTGAAGTATCCTGCTTTCGGAAGTGTCAGCTATCAGAGAGTGAGCATGGGGCAGGAGACTGTGGTTTATCGGGATAACAGTGTCTTAAGCCAGCTGGAAAACTTTACTGTGCTTCGCGCCTCAACGTGCTCCGCCGCAGGAACAAAACCGGCACAGTGGCTGGTCATTCTCTTGATGCCGGCGGCTCTTCTTCAAAAATTTCTGATACGGGAAAAATCTGTTCTTCTTTATCGGGCCTGTGACAATCAATACAGGCGCAGAACTCTGGATTATATTCACCATACGGACGGAAAAAAAGCATAACTTCCATATCGATACTTTTTGAAACGCTTGCGCAAAGCGTCTATTTTGCGTGCAAAAAAAGCAAAGGGAAAAGCAGGCAAAGGAAAAGGCTGAGCAAAGGGAAAAGTTCATGTGAAAGGCATGGGTATAAGGATATGGTAGAAAAAATAGTTTTTGTTGCTATGATGGTCATTGCTGCTGTGGGTGGCATCATAGGCTGTATATATGAACTGGGTGGGAAAAAAAAGAGCCCCGATGAGAATCAGAATTCGGGGGAGAAGGAGTGTGAAGAGGCATGAGTATCGGATTATGGTTGATTGTGATTATCGGAGGAATAGCAGGATTTGTCTCCACAATGTACATCGTAGTTTCGCTTTTTGCGGTTATCTTTTATAAGGTTTTCCGCAGGATCAGATACGGGATATCGCTTTTTAATTAATGTAAGCATCCTGTTCATATTCGGTTCACTTTAGTTTACCTGAATGACGGAAGATGCCGCGGTACCACACTCTGTAAGGAGTGGAGTATCGCGGCACTTTTGCATCTGTATACAGAAGCTGTGTGCGGGGCACACCCGGCGGGTATATATTCAGGACGGATGAAACTCGTTGTACATCTTTTTCGCGTAAGCCATGCAGTCGTGGGAAACCCGGAAGCTTTTTCCGCCGCGCATGGTAACCCTGTAAAATCCCAACGCTTCTATGTATCTGCCGTTGAGAACAGCCTTCCTGCCGGGCGAGAAGAATACGGGAAAGTTCTCAAGTTGGGAAAAGAGATTTTGAGCGTTGTCAAGGATGGTGATGATACTGCCGTCCTGTAAAAAGATATCCAACATTCTTCCATGTTCAACAGCGTACATGATATCCGGTTCTGTTACATACCGGGTTTCCTTCTCAACCCGGATTTCAATCAGGGGAACAGCCTGCTCCATGATTTTCAAGGCGTGGTCTATGCTTACACTGAGTTCTTCTGCCTTGATGGGTTTATCCAGAAAAATAACATTTTCCGGAAAACTCTGCTCTCTGTAATTGATATCGGAGCAACACATGACAATGGGAGCGTTTACGCCCTTGTCACTGAGTGCACTTACCACATCGGTACCTGTTATTCCCGGGGTTTTGCACATGTCGATATAGAAGACATCATACTGCATGGGATTTGTCAGAAGGGAGTCGAAATTTCCGAAGGAATCCACGAACAGAGTCCCGCTCGTCGCCGCCCGACGGTCGGATTCCCGTTTTACCAGACGTTCAAATTGCTTTCGGTCAGCTACATTGTCGTCACAAAGTGCGATATGCATGGAAGTATCCCCCTTTCAACCTTTTGTAAAACTGCCGTTAGCGTTGCTTGATTTTCTGCTTGTATATATTGTAACATATTTATTGTTTGAAAAAAAGAAGGAGCAGAATAAATTGCACCAGAGTAATGGCCGGCATGCCATAGCGGAAATACCAGTGCTTTGTCTTGTGGCGGAACTGCTGCATGCCAAGGGTACAGCCCAGCGCTCCGCCCAGGAGAGCTGTCAGAAACAAAGAAGCCTCCGAGATGCGCCAGGCACCCCGGATGGCTCTTTTTTTGTCGATTCCCATGACAGAAAAACCGATAATATTAATGATAAGTAAATATATGATGAGTATTTTATTCAACATACTTTGCCGCCCTAGAACAACTTTTCACCCTGTTCCTGCATCTTCATTGCGCGCACCTTGCAGGAGAGTCCGAACAGATTGATGAAGCCTTCTGCATCATGGTGGTCATACAAATCGCCTGTTGTGAAAGAAGCAATGCTCTCATTGTACAGAGAGTAGGGAGACTTGGTGCCGGCCTTGATAATGTTGCCCTTGTAGAGCTTGAACTTCACTTCGCCGGTAACGTATTTCTGGGTCTCCTCGATAAATGCCTGCTCCGCCTGACGGAGAGGAGTGAACCACTTTCCTTCGTAAACAAGGCTTGCAAAACGGCTGCCCATCTCTTTCTTCATCGCATAAGTATCACGGTCCAAAATCAACTCCTCAAGTTGCTGATGAGCCTCCATGAGAATGGTTCCGCCGGGTGTTTCGTACACACCGCGGGACTTCATGCCGACAACACGGTTCTCCACAATGTCGATGATGCCGATGCCGTGCTTGCCGCCCAGTTCGTTGAGAACGGTGATAATCTCGGAAACCTTCATCTTTTTTCCGTTTACGGAGGTGGGAACACCCTTTTCAAAGGTCATGGTTACATACTCACCTTCATCGGGCGCCTTTTCGGGAGTGGTTCCCAGAACAAGCAGATGCTCAAAGTTAGGCTCGTTTGCAGGATCCTCCAGCTCCAGTCCTTCGTGGCTGATGTGCCAGATGTTGCGGTCACGGCTGTAGGAGGAATCTGCGGAGAAAGGAAGGTGGATACCGTGTGCCTTACAGTATTCGATTTCAGACTCACGGGAATCCATGGTCCACTTATCGTTTCTCCATGCTGCAATAATCTTGATGTCGGGAGCCAGCGCCTTGATGCCCAGCTCAAAACGAATCTGGTCATTGCCTTTTCCGGTAGCGCCGTGGCAGATGGCGGTGGCACCTTCCTTGCGGGCAATCTCAACCAGTTTCTTGGCAATCAGAGGTCTTGCCATGGAAGTACCCAGCAGGTACTTATTTTCATAGATTGCGTTGGCCTGTACGCAGGGAACAATGTATTCGTCGCAGAACTCGTCGATAACGTTCTCAATGTACAGCTTGGAAGCACCGCAGGATTTTGCTCTCTCCTCCAGTCCGTCCAGCTCTTCTGCCTGACCACAGTCAACACAGACACAGATAACCTCGTAGTCAAAGTTCTCTTTCAGCCAGGGAATGATAGCGGTGGTATCCAGACCGCCGGAATAAGCAAGAATGACTTTCTCTTTCATATATTATAACCTCCGTAAAAATATGTTGAATACACTATACAACAGAAAAGCGGCAAATGCAAGCATAAATATGAATAAAAGTTTTTACCAAACCCACAAAATAATTCAAAATATGCACTAAAATGTATAAAAACAGATATTGAATGTATAAATATGCGCTATCGGATGCCAAAGCTGTTGCCGGTGTTTGACAGAGGAGCGGAAACAGGGCTCATGGAAAGGAAAAATAAATAAACATGCATTATTTTCATGAATATACACAGATAAATGCATTAATATACATTAATGTTTATAAAGATGCATAAAAATGAAAAAAGTAGTAGACATTTATGCAAAAAGTGGTATGATATCATTAAATATATAGAAAGCTTGTACCTGTGCAGGTACGGAAAGGCATGGTTACTATCATGATTAAGGCAGGAATTATCGGAGCAACAGGTTATGCCGGCGGTGAGCTGGTGAGAATCCTGATGAACCATAGGGATGTAAAAATTGTTTGGTACGGCTCCAAAAGTTACATAGACAAAAAGTACTACGAGGTGTATCAGAACATGTTCCAAATTGTGGAGGATGTCTGTAAAGATGACAATCTGGCAGAACTGGCGGAGCAGGTGGATGTAATTTTTACCGCAACGCCCCAGGGCTTTCTGGCAGGGCTTCTCACCGAGGAAATTCTGTCCAAGGTAAAAATCGTAGACCTGTCTGCAGACTACCGCATCAAGGATGTGGCGGTGTATGAGAAGTGGTACGGCATTGAGCATAAATCTCCTCAGTTCATTGAGGAGGCGGTGTACGGGTTGTGCGAGATTAACCGGGATAAGATTACGGAGAAGACCAGACTGGTTGCCAATCCCGGGTGCTATACCACATGTTCCATTCTGACGGCTTATCCGCTGGTGAAGGAGGGGTTGATTGATGTGGACACCCTGATTGTGGATGCCAAGTCCGGCACCTCCGGGGCGGGCAGAGGGGCCAAGGTGGCCAATCTGTTCTGCGAGGTCAATGAGAACATGAAGGCTTACGGCGTGGCAAATCACCGCCATACGCCCGAGATTGAGGAGCAGCTGGGCTATGCGGGAAACTGCCGGGTGACCATCAACTTTACCCCTCATCTTGTTCCCATGAACAGAGGAATCCTTGCCACAGAGTACGCGAAGCTGAGGAGAAAGGCGGACGGCAGTCTGCCTACCTACGAGGAAATCAAGGCGGTTTATGACAAGTATTATAAAAAGGAAAAGTTTGTCCGTGTGCTGGAAAAAGGTGTATGCCCCGAGACAAAGTGGGTGGAGGGAAGCAATTATGTGGACATCAACTTTGTCATTGACCAGCGCACCGGACGGATTATCATGATGGGAGCGCTGGATAACCTTGTAAAGGGTGCAGCAGGCCAGGCGGTGCAGAACATGAACCTGCTGTTCGGGCTTCCGGAGAGCGAGGGACTGGAGCTTGTTCCCTGTTTCCCATAGTATTTGTAATTGATATGGGTGTACGCCAAAGCGTGCGGACGGATATTTAAGGTCGGGCCGGTTTTTTGGCGCAGACCGAAAATGACCGGGCAGAGGAATGGGAGCGGTATCGGATAAAATGAGTGAGAGGAAAGAAATATGAGCACGAAAACATATACCATCAGGACAATGACAACCGCGGATTATGACGGGCTGAAAGCCCTCTGGATGACCATTCACGGTTTCGGCATCCGCAGCATTGACGATTCCAGAGAGGGCGTGGAGCGCTTCTTAAAGAGAAATCCCGATACCAGCGTGGTGGCGGTGGCGGAGAACGGCGATATCGTGGGCGGCATTCTCTGTGGGCACGACGGCAGAAGAGGCTGTCTGTACCATGTGTGCGTGCGGGAGGATTACAGGCGTCTCGGCATCGGAAAAGCCATGGTGGTGCATTGCATGAATGCACTGAAAGCGGAAGAAATCAACAAGGTAAGCCTGATAGCTTTTACGGTAAACGATGTGGGCAATGCTTTTTGGAGAACTATCGGCTGGACAAAGCGCGAGGACTTGAACTATTATGATTTTACATTGAATGAGGCAAATATCACGGCATTTAATCAATAACGGGGAAGGGATGGAACAGATATGAAAAAAATCGAGGGCGGCGTCACCGCGGCAAAGGGCTTTGAGGCAGCAGGCGCGGAGGCGGCAGTGAAATATCAGAACAGGAAGGATATGGCATTAATTTACAGCCGGGTGCCCTGTAAGGTTGCGGGGACCTTTACCACAAATGTAGTGAAAGCAGCTCCTGTGCTCTGGGATAAAAAGGTTGTGGAGGAATCCGCATTTGCCCAAGCTGTAGTGGTGAATTCCGGTATTGCAAATGCCTGCACCGGTAAGCAGGGAATGGACTGCTGCGAGGCGGAGGCAAAGTACACGGGAGAACTTCTGGGGATTCCGGCGGATTCGGTTTTGGTGGCTTCCACCGGCGTCATCGGCATGCAGCTTCCTCTGGACAGAATCACGGCAGGAATTGAAAAACTGGCAAAGGCAAAAGCAGATACTCTTGAGGCGGGGCTTGACGCGGCAAAGGCTATTATGACCACAGACACCGTACATAAGCAGATTGCAGTGGAAATAGAAGTGGGCGGTAAGACCGTGACGCTGGGAGCTATGTGTAAGGGCTCCGGCATGATTCATCCCAATATGTGCACCATGCTGGGATTTGTAACTACGGACGTCAATATTTCCAAGTCTATGCTGCAAAAAGCAGTCAGTGCCGCGGTGGTGGATTCCTTCAATATGATTTCCGTGGACGGAGACACCTCCACCAACGATACGCTGCTGGTGCTGGCAAACGGTCAGGCGGGCAATGAGGAGATTGCTGCGGAGGGCGAGGATTACAATACCTTCTGCGAGGCACTAAAATTTATAACCGTATTTCTTGCAAAGAAGATGGCGGGGGACGGCGAGGGCGCAACCTGCCTGTTTGAGGCTCATGTTGTGGGAGCCGCAAGCAAGGAGGATGCCAGAACTCTGGCAAAATCCGTAGTCTGCTCGTCCCTTTCCAAGGCGGCGATTTTCGGACATGATGCCAACTTCGGACGGTTCCTTTGCGCACTGGGCTATTCCGGCGCTCAGTTTGACCCGGAGAACGTGGATTTGTACTT
>JAEDMI010000123.1 GCA_016303085.1 Acetatifactor sp. | reverse complement strand
CAGGGAGTGATGTGGGAAAGGCTTTTTGGAGTGCATTTTTGTTCCTTGCTGGATTTGTTATAATGCTCAATGTGGGCTGTAAACAGAAATTCCGGCTGAGAAGAGCAAAAAAATATGTAGAACTGGCCGGACACAATCAATACATCAATTTGGAGGATTTGGCGCTTCACACCAATAAAACACGCAAATTTATTTTGAAAGATATTAAAAAAATGATGAATGCGGGTTTTTTTCCGGAGGGTCATCTGGACGCGCAGGAGAGCTGCCTGATGCTGAGCGACAAAATCTACAGTGAATATCTGAGTCTGGAGAAACAGCGAAAGATTCAGGAGAGAGAGCAGAGAGCGCAGGACTTGAAAGAAGCTGTGCAAAAGAAAGGCGAGGAAGCTCCGAAGCCTGAAGAAAAGTCTCCGGACAGTGAGTTGGATGCCATGATCTCAGAGGGGCAGGATTGTATCCGAAGACTGAGAAACATGAACGATAATATAGCCGGTGAGGAGATTTCCGCAAAGCTGTTCCGACTGGAGAATTTGTTAAAAGAAATTTTTGAAGGGCTGAAGGAGCATCCGGAACAGGCGCCCCAGATGCGGAAGTTTATGAACTATTATCTGCCTACCACACTGAAACTGGTAGCTGCCTATGAAGAGTTCAATGATTTGCGCTCTCAGGGAGAGGAAATCAGGGAAGCGAAAACAGAAATCGAGAAAACGCTGGATACGATAAACGGTGCTTTCGAGGAATTGTTGAACAGAATGTTCCGTGAGACGGCTTTTGATGTGACGACAGATGCCCAGGTGCTTCAGACCATGCTGGCAAAAGAGGGGCTGACGTCGCAGAAAGAGTTTGAGTTTGATAAGGTAAAAAGATAAACATCCAAAGGAGGACATAGAGATGAGTGACATTGATGAATTGTTGAAAGAGGCTCCTACACTTACGTTTGAGCCGGTTTTGGATACGAAACCGCAGGTTCCTGCGGAGACGCTTGAGACAAGACCGGCAGATACTGCGGAAGCCGCTGAGGAAATGCAGGTAACCTTAAGCCCCGAGGAGCAGAAAATGGTAGATGATTTTGCTGCCCAGATTGATATCGGAAATACCCAGCAGATTTTACAGTACGGAGCCGGATGCCAGAAGAAGATTGCTGATTTCTCCGAAACTGCGTTGAGCAATGTGCGCACCAAGGATATGGGCGAGGTAGGCGAAATGCTGACTCAGGTGGTGGCAGAGTTAAAGTCAATTGAGGACGAGGAGGAAACCAAAGGCTTTTTCGGCGTTTTCAAGAAAAAAGCAAATCAGCTTTCCAACATGAAAGCAAAATATGACAAGGCGGAAGTAAATGTAAACAAAATCAGCGAGGCTTTGGAAGCTCATCAGGTAACCCTTCTGAAGGATGTGGCAATGCTGGATAAGATGTATGAACTGAACCTGAATTACTTCAAAGAATTGTCCATGTACATACTTGCGGGAAAGAAGAAGCTGAAGGAAGCTATGGAGACGGAACTTCCCGCACTGGTAGAGAAGGCAGAAAGAAGCAAACTTCCCGAGGATACGCAGGCTGCGAGAGACTTCTCTGAGATGTGCAACCGATTTGAAAAGAAGATTCACGACCTGGAGTTGACGAGAATGGTATCTCTTCAGATGGCACCTCAGATTCGACTGATCCAGAACAATGATACCGTGATGAGCGATAAGATTCAGTCCACGCTTGTCAATACCATTCCTCTCTGGAAGAGCCAGATGGTGATAGCCATCGGGCTGAGTCATTCCACGGATGCTGCAAAGGCTCAGCGTGAGGTCAGCAATATGACCAACGAACTGTTGAAGAAGAATGCAGAGAACCTGAAGACAGCTACCATTGAGACAGCAAGAGAGAGCGAGAGAGGCATCGTTGATATCGAGACTCTGCAGAGCACCAATCAGACTCTTATCAGCACTCTGGACGAAGTGCTTAAGATTCAGGAGGAAGGTCGGGAAAAGAGAAGAAACGCAGAGGTGGAACTGCAGAAAATTGAGAGTGAAATGCGGAATAAGCTGCTGGAACTCAGCACACGGAAATCTGCCGGCGCATAATACGGAACTAAGAGGAGAATGGACAAATGGAAGTATTATACAATAGTACAAGAAGCAAGGGCACACCGGTAAAAGCATCGGAGGCTATTTTAAAGGGGCTGTCCGATGACGGAGGCCTGTTCGTGCCGAATCATATCCCTGCTTTGGATAAAAGCCTGAAAGAACTGGCAGAAATGAGTTATCAACAGGTTGCCTATGAAGTAATGAAGCTGTACTTAACCGACTTTACGGAGGAGGAACTGAAAACCTGTATTGAGCGCGCGTATGATTCCAAGTTTGACACGGAGGTGATTGCACCTCTTGTGGAGGCTGAGGGTGCATATTATCTGGAATTGTTTCACGGTTCCACAATTGCCTTTAAGGATATGGCGCTGTCTATCCTGCCTCATCTGATGATTACCTCCGCCCGGAAGAATCATATCAAAAATGAAATTGTGATTCTGACCGCTACTTCCGGAGATACCGGAAAGGCAGCTCTTGCGGGATTTGCAAACGTGGAGGGAACCAGAATTATTGTGTTCTATCCCAAGAACGGAGTAAGTCCCATTCAGGAGAAGCAGATGGTGACCCAGAAGGGGGACAATACCTTTGTGGTGGGTATTCATGGCAACTTTGACGATGCACAGACCGGAGTGAAGAAGATTTTTTCCGATAAAGAGCTGGCAAAGGAGATGGATGAAAAGGGCTTCCAGTTCTCCTCTGCAAACTCTATCAACATAGGGCGTCTTGTGCCTCAGATTTGCTATTATGTCTATTCTTATGTAACTCTTTTAAAGGAAGGTAAGATAGCCGAAGGGGACAAGATAAATGTGGTGGTTCCCACCGGAAACTTCGGGAATATTCTGGCTGCATTCTATGCAAAGAACATGGGGTTGCCCATCGCAAAGCTGATTTGTGCGTCAAACGACAACAAGGTGCTTTACGATTTCTTCAGAACAGGAACCTATGACAGAAACAGGGAGTTTGTGCTGACCAGCTCTCCCTCCATGGATATCCTGATTTCCAGTAACCTTGAGAGATTAATCTATCGCATTGCCGGAAACGATGCAGATAAGAATAAAGAATTGATGGCGGCTCTGAGCGGACAGGGCAAATATGAGATTACAGCCGGAATGAAAGAGGAATTGAACGATTTCTACGGAAATTATGCAAGCGAGGCGGAAACAGCGGATGAAATTAACCGCCTTTATCAGACCTGCGGCTATGTCATTGACACACACACCGCTGTAGCCTCCGCTGTATATCAGAAATATCTGAAGGAAACGGTAGACAGCACAAAGACGGTGATTGCCTCCACCGCAAGTCCTTTCAAGTTTACCAGAAGCGTTATGAATGCCATTGACGCAAAGTATGACGCTATGGGTGATTTTGAACTGGTTGATGAACTGAGCAGGATTGCAAATGTTGCGGTGCCTCAGGCCATTGAGGAGATTCGCACCGCCCCGGTGGTACATGATACACAGTGTGACGTAGATAAGATGAAGGATACCGTAAAGGGATTCCTGAATATTTAGACAATTGCGGCAGAAAATGCCGGAAGTGTGTTTTGCAGAGGAAAAGGGCAGCCCCAGGGTTGCCCTTTAGAATAGCCTGAGAAAGGAAAGGAGAATTGATTTTTATGACTACACAGGAAATGTTAAGGCATGTGGACCACACTCAGCTGAAAGCCTTTGCCACCTGGGAGGATATCGTAAATCTCTGCGATGAGGCGGTGGAGTTTCAAACGGCAAGCGTGTGTGTTCCCCCAACATATATAAAGCGTATTCATGAGACTTACGGGGAAAAGGTGAATATCTGTACTGTGGTAGGGTTCCCGTTGGGTTACAGCGTCACCGGAGCAAAGGTGGCAGAGGTGGAACAGGCGCTGAAGGACGGCTGCAATGAGATTGATATGGTGGTAAATATCAGCGACGTCAAGAACGGTCTGTTTGACAAGGTGGAGGAGGAAATCCGCACACTGAAAAAGGCTTGCGGGAGCCATATTCTAAAGGTGATTGTCGAGACCTGTTATCTGACGGAGGAGGAGAAGATTGCCATGTGTAAAGCCGTCACCAATGCAGGTGCAGATTTTATTAAGACTTCTACCGGTTTTGGTACGGATGGTGCCACCGGAGAGGATGTGGAACTGTTTAAGAAGTATATCGGGCCGAACGTGAAGATAAAGGCTGCGGGCGGAGTGTCCACTCTGGAGGACCTGAAGATGTTTCTGGAGCTTGGTTGTGAGCGCATCGGAACATCCAGGGCAGTGGGACTCTGCAAAGGACAGGCTACAAGCGGGTACTGAACTGTAACCTAAAATCTTTATAAAATTTCTCCCATTTATTGACTTTTGGTTTGGATTTTGAGATAATGAAGCCAAATTTGGCTAATCGGGTTAGATTATCCGGTTGGACTACAATTTTACAATGCACCGTCTTATTTTTGACGGTAGAAATACATTATATCAAGGAGGACGTATTATATGTCAACAAAAGCTTATTACCCGATTAATGAAATCGGCGCCGGTAAGCCCGGTTTCAGCAAAACCCGTTCTATTATCGAGGCTGCATTCTACGGAAACAATGTTGTGAAAGTCAACACCGTGAGAGAAGCGTATGAGCTGGCTAAGAATTCACCCGGAACCATCGTTACCGATATGCCTGTTTACAGAGCTGAGGAGCAGGGGCTGGAGAAGGATACAAAGGTTCTTCTGTTCAATGACGGTGCCGTTACCGGACGTTATGCAGCTGCACGCCGTATCAAGGGCGAGCCCGGTGTAGATGCTACCAAGCTTGACAAGGTTGTTATGGATGCAATCTACAGAACCCGTTGGCAGACTCTGTATCATGCAGAGTGCTTCATCGGACTGGACCCCGAATTCATGGTAAAGGCTCATTTGCTGATTCCCGAAGGAGAAGAGAATATCCTTTACAACTGGATGTTGAACTTCCAGTATATGTCCGACAAGTATGTAAAGATGTACAAGGAATCCAAGCCCGTCGGCGACGGAAAGGAGCCTGATATCTATATCTTCTCCAATCCTCAGTGGACACCCGAAGAGGCACCCGATGTTGACTACAGCTGTCTGAGCGACCCTCTGACTCTGTGCTACTTCGATACAAACGAGAACTGTGCTGCAATCCTGGGCATGAAATACTTTGGAGAGCATAAGAAGGGAACCCTGACTATGGCATGGGCACTGGCTAACAGAAACGGTTATGCAGCATGCCACGGCGGACAGAAAGAGTACTCACTGGAAGGCGGTAAGAAGTTCGTTGCTTCCGTTTACGGTCTGTCAGGTTCCGGTAAGTCTACCCTGACTCATGCTAAGCACAGCGGAAAGTATGATGCATTCGGCGGAATCAAGGTTCTGCATGACGATGCGTTCATTATCAACACAGATACCTGTGCTTCCGTTGCTTTGGAGCCTACTTATTTCGATAAGACCGCTGACTATCCTACCGGATGTCCTGATAACAAGTATTTGCTGACTGCTCAGAACTGCTCCGCAACTCTGGATGAGGACGGACATATTCAGCTGGTTACCGAGGATATCAGAAACGGTAACGGACGTGCAATCAAGTCCAAGCTGTGGTCCCCTAACCGTGTAGACAAGATTGACGCTCCCGTAAATGCAATCTTCTGGATTATGAAAGACCCTACCATTCCTCCTGTTGTGAAGTTAAAGGGTGCTGCGCTTGCTTCCGTAATGGGTGCAACTCTGGCTACCAAGACCTCCACCGCTGAGCGTGTTGCGGCAGGTACCGATATGAACGCACTTCGTATCGTTCCTTATGCGAACCCCTTCAGAACCTATCCTCTGGTAAATGACTACGAGAAGTTTAAGAAGTTGGTTGAGGAGAAGAACGTAGACTGCTACATCGTAAATACAGGTGACTTTATGGGAACCAAGTGTAAGCCTGCAGATACTCTGGGTATCCTTGAGACCATTGTTGAGGGCAAGGCTAAGTTCGAGCAGTGGGGACCTTTCGAGGATATCGAGATCATGTATGACTGGTCCGGTAAGACCTCCGATGCATTCAAGCCCGACCTTACCGACAAGGCATACACCGAGGCCCTGAAGAATGCAATGCAGAACCGTGTGGATGCGGTAGAAGGCTTTGCTACCAAGAAGGAAGGCTATGACAAGCTTCCCGATGAAGCTCTTGCAGCTCTGAAGAAGATTGTTGATGAGGCAGCTTCCCTGTAATTACAAAATAATGAGCAAAACGAAAACCCGGAGAAATTAATCTCCGGGTTTTTTATGTGTTCCTGCAAACAGATGAAACTATTTATTCGTTTGCGATATCAACGGAATAGAGCAGAGTGCCGTCTTCTGAATAAAAGCTGAAACGTACACCGCCCAAGGTGAGGCCGTATGCGGTCTCGAAATTACTGAACAAAGTTTCCACAGATGCCTGCTGGCTCTCTCCCATGGGAGCGAAGGCGGTGGCAAGCTGTTCCTCAGTGAGAGAATTCAGACCAAGGTCATCGGAAACATTGTATTCATATACGAAAATATCACCGTCTGCGGAAAGGTTTATTGTCATTCCGGAGGAAGCAAGAATCTTGTTGGTTGTTTCAATAGTAAGGTCAGCCTCCTCGGATTCCATCCAGTCCTGAAGGGTTGCATAGCCTACGGCGGGAGCCTGAGATGCATCAGCAGTACCGTTATCGGAAGAGGGCTGATAATCTTCGGTGATATCCTGAGAATAAATCAGAGAACCGTCTGCATTCAGATAGGTCATGCGGATGGTTGTCAGGGGAAGACCGTAGGTATCGCGATAAGTACTGATATCAGAGACAACTGTGGCTGCGCCCGCGTCCAGAGAAGCAGAGTAGGATGTATTGATGTCTTCCCGGCTGACTCCGTTAAAATCGAGCTGCTCGGTATACTGGTAGTTGTAGATCATGATGTCAGGCTCCTCAACAGTGACAAAGAATGTCATACCGGAGCTTGCAAACATATTGTTGATTGTGTCTTCGAGTGCAGTACGATTCTCACTGTTATACCAGTCGGTGAGCGTCATGGATCCTTCTGATTCGGAGGATTCCACGGTGCCGGAAGACTCCTGTCTGTCAGATGCAGAACTGCTTCCTGCTGCAGACTGATTGCCGCATGCGGAGAAGCTGAATGCCATAACAAGTGATAAAGTCAAAGCTAAAATTTTTTCCTTCATACATAATTCTCCTCTTTGTTTGTTGATGTTTTGCATGTGACGCATAAACAAGAGGAATTGTATCACGGAATCTCTATTTGTTCAAGTTTATCCTTTTTTAATACTTGTTAATTCAATTTTATGATGAGAGGAATTGATTTGTGTATGCTATACATGATATAATAATTGTACTAAGGCAGAGCACGAACGGCTGAAAATCAGATGA
>JAEDMI010000122.1 GCA_016303085.1 Acetatifactor sp. | reverse complement strand
TATAAGGGTGGCCGACTTACCGTTATCTTCGGAGGCGGCTATGAAGTAGAAGAAACTCTGTAATACGCAGCTTTAGTATGTAAAAGAAATCCGACAATACGCAGGTTTGAAGTGATGTTTCCCCCTTTACCATCAGCACTGGCGATTAAACCAGCGGTTCAATGACATTGCTTACAAAGTGGATTATCATAAACTCAACACGAAATGAAAGCGAGGAGTAACGCCATGAATTTGAAAGAAGCCTTTCGATTCCAAAATAAAATCCAGTCTCTGATGACGGAGGCTGATGGAATCCTGAGCCGGGAACAGAACATTACCAAGGTGCAAAACACCTATCTTCGCAAAAAGGTAATGGCAGAGGCCGAGGACGAAACCACCATTGATGCGCCCAACACCGAGTACAGCGGCAGAATCACTGAAATGGCGATGTTCCTGCTCCACCTGCTCGACGAGCGAGAGAAGCTCAGTAGCGCAATTCACAAGGCCAAGGCTGGCCTGGATTTGCCTGCCGGTCTGGATGGCGAAGTCAGCCTGAATTCCAAGCGCCAGGAGATTGCGGGAACACTGCGCCGCATGGCAGCGCTGCGCAGCTCCGAGGTGGTCATCCCCAATGGCGGTACCGGCTATCGCTTTAATAACGAGGGCAATCAGGTGTCCTACCGCTGTGATGTGAAGCGGGTGACCACCATTGACTTTGACCGCAACAAGATTCGGAAACTCTGTGCTGACCTGAGTAAGAAGTCCGATGAGATGTCTGCGGCGCTGGATATGGCGCTCATCAACACGGTCGTGGAATATGAGCAGCCCTTCGATGTCAATGACACCTTTGCGGATATCTTCGAGACCTTTGCTCCTGCGGAGGCAACCGAAGCATAAAGAAGCCCATGGCCTGTATCAGCCATGGGGGATGCGGCAGGATAAGAGATCGTGGAGATCGGTTCAGATGCAGACGAACTATAGTGCTGCATGATTCAAGATCAAACATCTACATAGATGATAAAAAGGACAATTGCTGTCTTTTGGGGAAAGGTTAGCAATCACCGCTTCGTCCATCGTTCTATCGATGTTTCATCATACGCACTTGCGTCAACTCTTTCTACCACCCATACTCCCTTACATCTCCATTCTGAAAATAATGAGCGCCGGAATTCCGGAAGAGCCACTAACTGCTATGTGCCACCTGGCACAACAACGCCGCAATGATGGATTGCCGATATTTCGGTATCGAGCGACTATCCGAACGGCAAAAATGGTCTAAGCTATCTTGGACTTCTGCCGTATCCCCCAGAGCTGATACATTACACCCATAAAATGAGGTGAGCAGCAGGCTCTGGCCTGCTGCTCATTTACGATTATATTCAATTTTGGTTTTGCTGAAACAAGGATCTCCTCCATAGGAACATCCAGCAAAGCACCGAGAGCGTACAGGTTGTCAACGGTCGGCAGGCTCTTTCCACGCTGCTACTTGTAGATTGCTTGCGGTTCTTCAAAGCCGAAATAGGCTTGCAGATCCCGGACAGAAAGACCGCGTTCCTGGCGCAGACGCACGATGTTCTCGCCGGTGGCAACAGGGTCGATGACCGGAAATTGCTTGTAGGTCATGGCAATCGCCTCCAAATAAGTATTTCCCAAAAGGGAGTACCTCAGAATAAACGATAGCCGGCGAAAAAGCAAGAGCAAAACAGAAATTGTAATAAGAATGATACATAACCGGAGGTGCTTCGTGAATCAGGACTATAACCGTGACTGCTGTTGGACATTGGAACGCTTCTCTCTTCTCTATAATCACTTTGCCATTATTGATACTGACGAGTACCTGGCCGATTCGCTCTTTGTTCGACACAAGGTTCGAGTCTGGTTCAGCGCTGAGTTTGGCAAAGATGATAGCCCCTACCGAGTGATCATGTGTAAATGCAGAAAGAAAGATACGCCAAAGTTTCTGAGCGCCATTAAGGAGTTGCCCAATAAGATGCTTCTGTGCGGATATCAGGATTACCTGACTTTCTGCGCAGAACTTAGAAACAAGTTGGAAACTGCGAAAGCAAATGGAGGTGTTGATCGCTATGCGCCGAATGGTTCCGCTCTCCAAACAAAGTAAGAAAGCCCAGAAGGAGTTTCATAACAAACAGCGCGGGTCATGGAACGGCATTTCGCCTGTGACTCGTGTCGTGCCGAATGGGAGGGCCTATGACAGAAATCGAATTAAACGAGAGACTCGCACAGATTGAGGAGCAGCGCCTTGCATCTCTTCCCCCTGTATCCAAGCGTCGGACCGGACAGGCATATCGTCGGCGAATGCATATCAAGAAAAACGATGACCTTCTGAAAATCGTAACAAGGCAATATGCGCCTCATGCCGGATATGTAGACTGGGGCTTTGATGGCCGCACGTTGCTTCACAGTGGCAAGTACATCAAGTATAAGAAGAACAGCAACTGCCAGCGGTGGATGAAGCGAGAAACCAGTCGAAAATTCAGGCGACGGTTAGACTTGCCCCGCAAGGGCAATGCTTACCGCCGCCTGTTTGATTATTGGTGGACACTATATTGAGCCTGGAAAGGACGGCTCACTTTAGATACTCCCTCGTCAGAATTCGCATGGAATAATCAGACGGTTGGAGATTCAATTCATATGCATCAGAGTATATTCTGGGCACCTTCTTCAAGCGGAAATTCATATCCTCCAAATCGAAGGTTGCAAGATCCAGTTCTTCGACACCTAACCACTGAGAATAGGTATCGTACATTTCCCCGGAGCCTTTCTTGAACGCTTCTGCAATGTCTTCGAGGCCACCGGTGCCGCCGCAATCTTCAATGATGCCATAGCCTGCGCCATCAAGCACTCGTGGAAGCTCCTTGCCGGGCAGCTCGGTATCCTGAAAGATTTTCTCAACAGTCAAATTGATTTCCCAGCCATCGCCGTAATCGTACTGCATGGAAGCCCTGTCGCCTTCGTTCTCCAGAACTTTGTAGAGCTTGTTGGAGCAGGCATCCATTGATTGCACATCTACGAACTCAGCGGACCATTCGTTCTGCACTTCGTATCGAAGCACAGGCCGAATAAAGGTTACTAGCTCATCTGTTGTGGGGGCACCTTGCTTCTCCTTATGCTGAATGTAGTTTGATCGATACGGAACTTCAATGCAGAACAGATGACTTGCCTGCATTTCAAAAAGCGTCATTATGATGTAACCCAGACGAGCGATGGAGATGTTCTGCATCACCTGAAAGCGCCGCCACATTTTCGGCTCATAATCAGCAAGCTCTGCATAAATCTGGTAGATCGGTTGAGATGCCATAGGTTGTCCCTCCTCCTGTATGTAATCGTGCGCGTATTATCATTTAGTCAGTTGATGACTCATTTCCAACAAACTCTTCATCAATTCAGCATCTACCGAGCCGTCAAGAAGGATGCTGATCCATTTTTCCTTATTCATATGATAGGCCGGAAAAATCCCCGGCTCCTGTCGCAAAGTGCCTGAGAGCAGGGGGTCACATTTAACATTGACAACATCCACGGTTCCTTCACCGGAGAGGCCAAGCTTTGACCTGCCTACTTCCAATATAACTGCGTACCATTTCCGGGACGGTTGATGCCGCAGCACGGCATTGTTGTCTCCCCATGGATAATCCGGCTCGGTTCCATATAGCCCTTTTGCCAGATCAAAAAGCTCTTCTCTGGTACTGCCCATGGATTGACACCACCCTCCCAAGTCTGCAAAAAATTGACCAAAATTTGCGGCCTAATCCCCATGCAAGACCGCTGTATACTCTTCCCATAGAATTAGCAAAAATATCGTTTGAATAAGAGATGTGGCTTTCCAGAACACACTTCTCGATGAATACGCCTTTCAATTATTTGCATGAAGGCCGCAAGAAATCAAGATGCACTCAGGGTATGAGAAAACCGCAAAATCGCCATCTAATTTTGCGGTCTTAATTTTCCTTTTGCACCATTTAACCGCACTTAAATAATACTCGAAAGCGATTGAGTATACAAGCCAAGTCTGATTAGTCTGGGCTTGTATGTGATTCGAGCAAATGAAGTGCATCTTCCCTTGCGCGGTCGTCTGCATTGCGAGCTGCAACCACTAGGGCTCGTTCATAAGAGGACAGCGTTCCGTCCTCTACTTGCTCCTTGCCAACTAAATAATCAATAGTGACGCCAAACAAATCAGACAGTCTGATGAGGACATCAATCGAAGGCTGTCTGGTTTCTCTCTCATATCTGCTGTACACCATAACACTACAGCCAATGGCATCTGCCACCTGCTGTTGTGTAAGGCTACGTTTTGTGCGTAAGTCTTTCAAATTCACGGCATACACCTCCCGTGTAACTGACTTGATTATACTACCGGTGCGGTTATATAAGTATGTCCGTTTTGGTTAATTTCTTGTTGACGAATAACCATATTGGCTATATAATATCTCCGTAATGGTTATTATGTTGCGAGGAGGTGTTATCCGTGAACGAGGCTTTATGCGTGTACTATTCATCAGTCGAAAGCAAAAAAGTCGACTGGTTATGGTATCCGTATATTCCTTACGGAAAGCTAACCTTGCTGCAAGGTGATCCCGGCGAAGGAAAATCAACCTTCATTATCAATGTAGCCGCTCGATTAACTAATGGTGAGGCCATGCCAGGGACTTCGGATGCGGGTACCCCCCAAACGGTGATTTACCAATGTGCGGAGGATAATGTCGCAGATACCATCAAACCTCGATTAGTTGCTGCGGGAGCTGACTGCTCCCGAATTGCATTTATTGCAGATGAAAGCGAACAGCTTACATTAGAAGATCAGCGCATCGAGCAGGCCATAAAGGAAACGAAAGCTCGACTGCTTATCATAGATCCATTACAGGCTTTTATGGCACAAGACGGTGATATGCAAAATGCCGTTCGTGTGCGCACAGTCCTTCGCAAGCTGGCAAATGTGGCCGCTAGAAATAATTGTGCCGTTGTTATGATTGGTCACATGAATAAAGGTGTCGGTGGAAAGAACCTGTATAGAAGTTTGGGGAGCATTGACATAGCAGCAATCTCAAGAAGCGTCCTTATGATTGCAAGGGATAATGCAGATCCAAATCTGCGGTATATGTTTCCGGTTAAAAGCAGTCTTGCCGCTGAAGGAAGCCCGATTGCCTTCCGTATGGATGAAAAACGTGGCTTTACATGGATTGGTAAATGTGCCATGGGAGATTCTGTCAAGAATGAGGATGCAAACATATCCAAATTGGATCTCGCGCGTAGCTTTATTGTCGATATCCTCGCAGATGGTCCCGCTCCCGCAAAAGACATTATTGGCGACTTAGCAAAATTGAGTATTGGTCAAAGAACCGTTGAGAGCGCTAAGAAAGCACTTGGCGTCAAGTCACATCGCATTGGTTCTGCGTGGTTCTGGTCTTTGGACGGGAACTATGAACAAAGAACGGGAGGTCATTCAGTATGCGATATCGAGTAGCTGGATATGTAAAGTTGGCAAAGCTCTGGGAGCGTAGCCGAGATACTGCCATCCCGTATCACCATCAATACTACGAGAAGAAGTTTGAAGGACACCCTGATTTCGAGCTTGTGGATGTTTATATCGATATCACCGGACGGAAGGAAATCAAGAACCGGCCCGAAATGTTGCGCCTGATCAATGACTGCAGAGAAGGGAAAATCGACTGCATCGCAACACAGACGAGAGCGTATCTTGCAGCCAACACCGGAGAGTTCTGCAGTTTGTTGCGGTACCTCTTTGACATGGCGAATCCTATTCACATCATCACCGAAGATGAGCAATACAACATCAACACAATCGCGAACGATGACCATCAGAGAGAAGAACTCTATCGAATGGCAAGAAGTTTCACAGAGATAAATCCCGACGAATACCGAAAATGGCTGGAGGATGTATTCCTCGGCATCGATAAATACGTACCGCAGGAGAGTGGAACCCATGGATACTGATAAGCTCAAAGAAATGCCGGAAGCAACAGCAAGCGGTGAGGCAGAAGCTGTTGCCTCTGCCCCAGAAAAGCCTGTCAGCACATGGCGGCCACAGGATGCAGACCGTGAAATCATCAAGGCAAATATTCGCCGTAGAGTTTGGTCATCCAATGCGTCCCCAAAGGCACAATTCATCCCGGCCAAGCCTTTGCCCACCGTTCAGGATGAGGGGCAAAAGCGAGTGGCTGTGTATGCCCGAGTCAGTACGAAGAGCACTGAACAGGTCTCATCGATTGAGAACCAGACTCGATACTATACCGAAAAGATTGAAAAGACCCCCAATTGGGATATGCAGGAAATCTATAGTGATGAGGGCATTTCCGGCGTCTCCATCAAAAAGCGTCCCGCATTCCTTCGCATGATCGATGATGCCAGCCATAAACGGATGGATCTTATTCTCTGTGCCAGTGTCTCGAGATTTGCTCGTAATATGTCCGAATGCTTGGAGCAGATCCAGATACTGAGGACGAAAAATCCCTCACATCCCGTCGGTGTTTACTTCGAAACCGAGAACATCTACACCCTCGACCCCAGAAGCTCCGACCAGCTCCAGATCCACGCAATGCTGGCTGACTGGGAATCCGCCAATAAGAGCAGACGCATGATTCTCTCCTATGACCAGAGAATCAGCACCGGACAGTATCCAGTTTCTGACTTGCTGGGGTATCGGCATACCGAAGACGGTCAGTTGATCATCCAGGAGGATGAGGCGACTACAGTGCGCTTTATCTTCCTTGCCTACCTTGTAGGTTACTCTCTGGGCGAGATTGCCGATATCCTGACCGAAAAGGCAAGGCCGACCCTGAAGGGCAATACCGTATGGAATGCCGCCATGGTAAAGAACATCATGCAGAATGAGCGGCGTTGGGGACACCTCGAAGCGCGAAAGAGCATCGTCATTGACCACAAGTCCAAGAAGGTGACCAAGAATAACAACACTCGTGACTCCGCCTACGATCCTGAACATCACGAGGGAATCGTCACCTACGAAATCGCCAAGGCCGTACATATGGTAGCCGCAAGCGGCAGATCGTTAAAAGGTGGCATCCACGATTTGCACGTTATCGAAGAGGGTGCGCTGAAAGGATTTATCTGCGTCTGCCCTGCATGGAGCGGTATGAACAGTCAGGCTCTGCAGGATATCTGTACAAGCGTATATTCCGATGATGAGTTCGAAGACCTGCAGTATAAAGCAAGTATCCTGCGTGGTGAAGCACATGGCAAAGTGGATTCTATGACTTTCTACAGCTATGAGGCACCTCCGGGCGTTTACTTCATGAACAGCAGGACACCGTCTCTAACGCTTTCAAAGAAAAACATCAAACTCAATGCAGCTTGTAAAGCCCGTTTCACCAAGTACACCCATGTAGAAATCCTTTATCATCCTGTGCTTCAGGTAATTGCCCTGCGCGGCTGCGCGCCTGATGCTCCGAATGCAGTTCCTCTCGATGTTGATAAGGCGAATACTCCGATTCCAACCAATTCCTTCACCGAAGCTATCTTCGAAAAGA
>JAEDMI010000121.1 GCA_016303085.1 Acetatifactor sp. | reverse complement strand
AAGCCGTATCGGATTATTTATCTCGATGCGGAAAACATTCGTGAAGGAATTGAAATCATCAGAAAAGAGCGCTCCGACGACAAGGGGAACGAACTATGGTTTCCGCTGATGATTCGGTATCTGGAGGAGTCACCTTACGGAGAGAAGAATGTTCTTCGCGGCATGGACGGACTAATTACACATTTAGAGCGGAGAAAGAATCTGGAACATCGGATTATGAGCGAAGTGTTCAGGGATAAGTCTGTAATCGTCAAAGCGAAGGATTATGATTTGGATGAAATTATATAGGACAGGCGCCGCCCTGCAAAGGAGGCTGCAAGCCCGGTAAAGAATCCCGTGATGATACCGCTGAGTATCAGAAAGGGCAAATAAGTCAACACACCGGGAGTGGCAGTCAGGGCAAAGGCTACCAGAAGCTGACCGGCATTGTGAGCAAGACCGCCCACCGCACCGGTGAGAAAAGACATTTTACCGTACAGTAGTCTGTTTATCAGGAACATGGCAAGTAAGCTGAAGATACCGCCCGTCAGGCTGTAGGCGAGACTTATAAACTGACCGAACAGAAGAGTGGACAGCAGAATACGTGCGGCAAGCACAAGCGCAGCATCTCTTGGCGAGCCATGCTGCAACAGGATTAAGGTGATGATGTTTGCAAGTCCCAGCTTGATTCCCGGAATGGGGACAAGAGGAGGGATAGCACTTTCCAACGCATAGATGGCCAGAGAAAGTGTGGTATACAGGGCCAGGGTGGTCAATCTCTTTAAAGGCATATGGGAACTCCTTATCAGTAGGTTATCATATCAATTGCTGCCGAATCCGTTTCTGCCTGTTCTGCGGGATGCAGCAGTATGACAAGACGATTGGGCAGACAGGTGATGGGCAACCTTGAATCGCTGATAAACCCCTGGTGTACACAGAGCTTATCGGGACAATCGGCAGAGAGAATTCCGATGCTGCCGGGGCGAACCTCCACTTCGTTTTGACAGCCTGTGGCTCCTGTGACGGTAAAGGTATATGCTTCTTTCACGTCAGACAAAGGAATGCTGGTGAGCAGTTGTCCATCCTGATAGATGTCGGCAATGTAGCTGTCTGCCTTCCCGTGCGGGAACAGAATGTACAGCAGGCTGACAAGTATCAGTACCGATAATATTGCGCCAATGAGGGCGGCATTCTGCTTGGTTCGATTCATGTGCTTGAAGTATAACCCCTTCCTGTGAATTGTTTTGCCCTTTTTTAGTATAGCAAAAAGGATAGAGAAAATGAAGAAATTTTTTGTTGTTGCGACGGTATGCCTGACGGCAGTGTTCTGCTGCGGCTGCGGAGAGAAACAAACACATAAAATGCAGAGTGTGGATACCGCTATGGGAACGGTAATACAGCAGAATATCTATACTACAGACAGCGGAAGCAAAGACACGGAGGAGATTCTTGCTCTGCTGAGCGGGTTGGAGGAGCAGGAGCTTTCCAGAAGACTGGACACGTCGGAGGTATGGAAGGTCAATGATTCTGCGGGATGGGAAGAGGGAAGTATGCTCTCATCGGAACTTGCGGAGATATTGGAGAGGTGTCTGAATGTATGGCAGCAGTCGGAGGGAGCATTTGATGTGACTCTGGGACCGGTGGTGAGCCTTTGGGATATTGACGGATGGGCTGCCGGGGAAAGGGAGGGGAGTTTTTCCCTGCCGGAAGACAGGCTGCTGCGGGATGCTCTGGGGCGTTGCGGAAGCGGAAAAATACAGCTGAAAGACAGGCGGTTTTTTTTGCCCGAGGGGATGATGCTGGACCTGGGAGCCGTGGGAAAAGGAATTGGGTTGGACAGGATTTTGGATTATCTGGAAGGAAATGAAGAAATAACGGGCGCTATTATATCTGTGGGCGGCAGCGTGCTGACCTTTGGGGAAAAACCGGATGAAAGCACATGGAAGGTGGGAATCACAAATCCTGCCGATACTTCCGCCAACATCGGCGTTTTGTCTCTGGAGGGACAGTGGTGCATTTCTACCTCCGGAGATTATGAGCGTTATGTGGAGTTGGACGGAGTCAGGTATCACCATATCATTGACCCTGCCACAGGTTATCCGGCGGACAGCGGTGTGTCCGGGGTAACGGTTCTTGCCAAGGATGGATTTTTAAGTGATGCATTGTCTACAGCATGCTTTATTCTGGGGCCGGAAAAGGGGATGCCTCTGGCAGAGCGGTATGGTGCGGAGGTGCTTTTTGTGAGCAGGGACGGAAGGGTGCAGATGAGCGAGGGAATGAAGAAATATTTTCACAAATCCTGAGGGAGCGGTTCTGTTTGCAGGATACGGGATTTTGGTGTAAAATAAAGAAAATCAGATAAGGAGCCGGAAGGTTCGGTGATACGGGTCAGGAGGGCATGAAATTGGGGAAAACAGAAGAAAGCACATATATTCAGGCAGATGAAAAAACTTTGAAAGTCATAGATGAGAAGATGCCCCCGGAGGAGGAACTGCAGGATTTGGCAGAGTTTTTTAAGGTCTTCGGGGATGCCACACGTCTGAAGATATTGTATGTGCTTCTCAGCGCAGAAATGTGTGTGTACGATATTGCGGCTGTGCTGGGCATGTCCCAGTCCGCCATTTCTCACCAGCTCAGGGTATTGAAGCAGATGGATTTGGTGAAGAACCGACGGGAAGGGAAGACTATTTTTTACTCTCTGGCGGACGATCATATTGTAACAATTTTAAGCCAGGGTCTGGATCATATTGAAGAATGAAGTTTACCTATTCGGTGAAAAGGTACCGTAATTGCTGCTTCCCAACAGCGAGTGATATGTGGTGGTATCGTCTCCGTAGGGCTGGAAGTAGACGTAGCGGGAGGTCATGTTGATGTGGGTATAGTTTCCTTCTGCCAGCACGGTATTTTGAGAACCGTCGATGCGCATAAATTTCAACTGAGAATTATTGCCGCTTTTCTGGTAGTAGATATAGCCGCTTCCCACATTGAAGCAGTCTACGCGGTCCCGGGTCAGGACTTCTATCTCATTGCGGGACAGGGAATAGCGGCACAGTCTGTAGTTTTCAGCCACATCCATGTAATAAATATAGTCGCCGTCCAGAACGGGATACCAGAGATTCCCCCGCCAGAGCTCCGATGAGACATCATTTGCGGTGTTCAGGGCGTAGAGATAGTGGTCATTCTGTGTGCCGTTGTAATAAATAATTCCGTTCCGGACACAAGCCGGATTTATATTGTAATCTGCCAGCTGAACCTGCTCGGATTTGTCAATCTTTATCTTGTAAAAGGAAGCACCGGGGTTGGTGGCGGTAAGCAGATACAGATAGTTGTCTACCAGTTGCCCCGTCACGACAATGTCTCTCGTGAGTGCGGTAATATCATCTCCGTTCAGCTTACATCGGTCAAAGGACTTTATGCCTTCAATATGACCGAAGCCGGATTTTGAAGCGGCACCTGTCTGAAAAAAGTACAGATACTTTCCTCCTGCCAAAATATTTCTGACCCGGAGATCATTTATTTGCCGCACATTTGTCTCGTCCGGGTCCATGGCATAGAGACTGCCTCCCGCAGAGGCATTGGAAAAATATACGGTACCGTCGTATTCGCAGAATAATCCGTCATTGTTCAGATTCCCGGCTGTATTCCCTACAGTGCCCGCCGGGTTCATGGAAATGCGTCCGTTGAAGAAGAGCGCCAGCGCCATCAGAATAAACAGCAGGATGCAGATTGCGATAATCAGTATATTCTTGTAGGTCTTTTTCATTCCGGTTTTCTCCTTAAGTAAATTTACGCATTATTTACCTTAACTATACACCCCTTTTTACTTGCTATCAAGTTTGATTTGGTATAAGATAAACATAATTATAGCAGCGTGTCAGCTGTTATATAAAACGTGAACAGATGAGGAGCGGAACACATGGATTTACTGGAATTAAGGCAGCAGATTGACGCAATTGACTCCCAGATTGTGGACTTGTATGAAAAGCGGATGGACGTGAGCCGTCAGGTGGCGGAATATAAGATAAGCACGGGAAAAAAGGTCTTTGACAAGCAGCGGGAAGCAGAGAAGCTTGCCAAGGTAAAATCACTGACCCACAATGAGTTCAACAGCCACGGTATTGAGGAATTGTTTGAGCAGATTATGTCCATGAGCAGAAAGCTCCAATACCGACTTCTGGCGGAGAACGGAAGTATGGGGAAACTGCCTTTTATCGGTGTGGACGAGCTGGAGACGGAGCAGGCAAGAGTGGTGTTTCAAGGGGCGGAGGGTGCGTACTCTCAGGCTGCTATGATGCAGTATTTTGGGGATAGAGTGCATAGTTTTCATGTGGACAGCTTTCGGGATGCTATGAGTGCAATCGACGAGGGCAGTGCGGATTTTGCGGTGCTTCCCATTGAAAATTCCACGGCGGGAATTGTAAATGAAATCTATGATTTGCTGCAGGAATACGAAAATTATATCGTTGGCGAGCAGATTATCAGGATAGAGCACTGTCTGCTGGGGGTGCCCGGTGCGAAAATTTCGGATATCAGGACAGTGTATTCCCATCCTCAGTCCCTGATGCAGAGCGCCAAGTATCTGGAGAGTCATGACTGGCAGCAAATCAGCATGCAGAATAATGCTTTCGCAGCAAAGCGGGTTGCCGGGGACGGGGACATAACCCAGGCGGCCATTGCAGGAGAGCAGGCGGCGGGAGTTTACGGGTTGGAGGTGTTGGAGAAGGGAATCAACGATTCCGGAGTCAATTCCACAAGGTTTATCATTGTCACCAATCAGAAAATATTCAGGAAGGATGCAAAAAAAATCAGCATTTGCTTTGAGGTGCCTCACGAGAGCGGTTCTCTCTATCATATGCTGTCCCACTTCATATACAATAACCTGAACATGACGAAAATCGAGAGCCGCCCCATAGAGGACAGGGCATGGGAATATCGCTTCTTCATCGACTTTGAAGGCAATCTGGCGGACAGTGCGGTGAAAAACGCATTGAGAGGTCTGCGGGATGAGGCGCGGAACATGAAAATCCTGGGAAACTATTGAGTGATGCGGATAAAAAGCAAATGGGGAGGCAATTATGCGTGAACAGGAACTGATTGTATATCGCAATTTTGAGGATGGTGCCCTTTTGTATGATATGGCATGGCTGATGAGTCATTATGAGGATACGGCGGTGGGCAGGGAACAGAACTCTGACAGACCCTGCACCCGTGAGGCAAAGGCAGCGCTGTTTTACGAATGTATTCACAGGCTGATAGAGCTTGCGGGAAACTACGGTTTTCATGGAAACCTTTGGCACTGCTATCTGGCGAATCTACTGGTGAACAATGAAAACAGCTACAGCTGTGGCTGTGAGATACGGGGAGAAATAGAGGGAACCATTAATGATGCAGCGCTGCACGATATTGTCATTTTTAAGGAATTTTATGATTATGACTTTACTGCCATGACGGAGAAACTGCATGTGCCGGAGTTCTCACTGATTGAGAACTATACGGCCAGCAGCAGAGAGAGTAAGGTGTACAATACCAGAATCTGTGCACGCATCTGCGAACTTGCGGAAAAGTTTTGCATGGATCATACCCCGGAGGAGATGAAAACCACACTCACACAGTTTTACAAGGAGTACGGAGTAGGTAAGTTCGGCCTGCATAAGTCCTTCCGGGTAGTACACGATGACGGGGGAGTACATATCGAGCCTATTCTGAACATAGCCCATGTGACTCTGAACGATTTAGTTGGCTACGAGATTGCCAAAAAGAAGCTGACGGATAATACGGATGCGTTTGTGGCAGGGCGGAAGGCCAACAACTGTCTGCTGTTCGGTGATGCGGGAACAGGTAAATCTTCAAGCATCAAAGCCATCGCAAATGAGTACTATGAAAAAGGCCTGCGAATCATAGAGGTATATAAGCATCAGTTTCAGGACTTAAACGAGGTTATCAGCCAGATAAAGAAACGAAATTATAAGTTTATTATTTATATGGATGATTTAAGCTTCGAGGAGTTTGAAATCGAGTACAAATATCTGAAAGCCGTCATTGAGGGCGGACTGGAAAAAAAGCCGGAAAACGTGCTGATTTATGCCACCTCAAACCGTCGTCACCTGATTCGGGAGAACTATAGTGACAAGGAAGAAGTCAGGGAGGATATGCATACCGGAGACACTGTTCAGGAGAAGCTGTCTCTGGTGTACCGTTTCGGCGTGACGATCTATTTCGGCGCACCGAACAAAAAAGAGTTCCAGAAAATTGTGTGTACACTTGCGGAACGTTACGGTATAAATATGCCGGAGGAGGAACTTTTGGCGGAGGCAAACAAGTGGGAGCTTTCCCACGGCGGTCTCTCCGGAAGAAGCGCCCAACAATTTGTCGACTATCTTCAAGGCATGCAAAAGGATATTTGAGACCGTGCGTGTGAGCTTGCTCACAGCGCGCGGGAATCAAATAGACGTTTATAGGGCGCAAGCCTGCAGCCCCGGATTTGCGGAGCAAATATGGGGCTGGCATGCCGTGAAGAATTTTGCAAAAATGAGTTTGAGACCGTGCGTGTGAGCTTGCCTTTAACCTTCACCCAACAGGAGATTACAAAATGAGTATCAAAACCTTTGCAGCAATCGACGTGGGAAGCTTTGAACTTACCATGAAGATTTTTGAATTTTCGGGGAAAAATAATATGCGGGAGATAGACTGTGTCAGCAGGCGTCTGGATTTGGGCAGCGACACTTATTCCCATGGCAAAATCAGCAATGAAAAAATGGATGAGCTGTGCAGGACGCTAAAGGAATTCGGGGAAATCATGAAAACCTACAGGGTGGAAGCCTACAAAGCTTACGGGACCAGTGCAATCCGTGAGACGGAAAATATTGCTATTATACGGGATCAGATTGCCCAACGAACCGGTATCAGGGTAGAGATTTTGAGCAATTCGGAGCAGCGTTTCCTGGATTATAAGTCTGTTGCGTCCAAGGGTGAGAGCTTCCGAAAAATCATTGAGGATAAGACGGCAATTCTGGATATCGGCGGAGGCAGCATCCAGCTGTCTTTATTTGACAATGACACCCTGGTTTCCACCCAGAATCTCCGCCTTGGAGTGTTGCGTATTCAGGAATATTTAAACCGCTTTGAGGTGAAGAAATCCAGAACCGAAAACTTTATCGAAGAGATGGCTATGGCTCAGCTGTACAATTATAAAAAGCTGTATCTCAAGGACAGAGAAATCAGAAATTTGATTGTCATTGACGATTACATATCTCCCTGGGCGGTAAAACGTGCGGGAGGGGATTCCGGCAGGGCGGTTATCGGTGCGGAGACTTTCATCGGATTTCTGGAGCAGCTGAGAGGCGGCAACGCAGCCCAAGTGGCATTTTCCATGGGGATTCCCGAGGAAAAGGTTCCCCTGATGTTTATCAGTGCCGTGTTGACAGGTCATATCGCGGAATTGATGGGGGTACAGCAGATATGGATGCCGGGAGTATCGCTATGTGACGGAATCGCGTATGAATATGCGGAAAAGATTAAAATGTTCCGGGGAGAGCATGATTT
>JAEDMI010000120.1 GCA_016303085.1 Acetatifactor sp. | reverse complement strand
GAGGTACGGCGGATAATCCTGCCAATGGACGTTCTGTTACGGACAGGACCGAAGAGCAATTCAGAAGCGAGGAGTTTGTGGCATTTCAGGCAGCAATTGATGCCGGAGCGGACATGATTATGATAAGCAATATTCAGGCACCTGCTCTTACCGGAGACAATGAGCCATGCGTCTTTTCCGAAAAACTGGTAACGGATATCCTGCGGGTTGAGATGGATTTTGACGGGGTGATTATATCGGATGTACTGAACATGCCGGCAATTTCCGATTATTATTCGGCAGATGATGCGGCAATTCGTGCGCTGAAAGCAGGATGTGATATGATTCTTGCACCGGAGGACTTTGAGACGGCTTACAACGGTGTCCTTCAGGCGGTGCGTGACGGCGTTATTTCCGAGGAACGTATAGATGATGCTCTCCGCAGAATTTACAGAATCAAATATGCGGACAGGATTCAATAGCGGATTAAATGAAAAGCAGGAGGCTACTTGGCCTCCTGCAAATATTTTTGCGGTAAGTGTGTGAGTAATATCCTTTTCAGGTCAGCTGCGATGAAGGGTTTTTCCATAAAATCGGAGAAACCGGCATTCAGGTAACGCTCCCTTGCACCGGACATCACATTGGCAGTCAGTGCAACAACGGGTAGAGCCCTGTATTTGCCGTCCATTTCACGTATATGCTTCAATGTTTCGATACCATCCATGCCCGGCATGAGATGATCGAGGAATACCAAATCGTAATCCTTCTGTGTAATTCTTTCCAGACCTTCCTTTCCGCTTTGGGCAAAGTCCAGTTCAATGCCCGTATGCTTCAGGAACCCTTTCAGCACAAACAGATTGATGCGGTTGTCGTCCACTGCCAGGATCTTTGCCTGTGGAGCATAGATTGTCAGCGAATTGTTTTCCTGAGGTGTATCTTCTTTTTGGCAGGTGAATACGTTGCCAACAGGGGTTGCATCCACAACGTCTTGTGACAGCACGAAAGAGAAGACAGAGCCTTTGCCGTAAACACTTTCTACCTCCAGGTGACTGTTCATTTGTTCCAGAAGGCGAACCACAATGCCCATGCCAAGACCGGTTCCTTCAATGTTATGATTCCTCTTTTCATCCAATCGCTCATATGCCTCAAAAAGTCTGCTCATATCCTCAGACCGCATACCGATTCCCGTATCCGCAACCTTGACAGTGAGGTCGATTTCTCCGTTTTCCCGGAGAATATGGCCTACGGAAAAGGTGACGCTACCTTTTTCCGTATATTTTACGGCATTGGTCAAAAGATTGATGATGACCTGTTTGATACGTAATTCATCACCGAGAAGCACGGAAGGACAGGAAGCATCCACCTCCAGCCTGTAGGTGAGTCCTTTTTCTTTCATTTTCACAAAAATCAGGCTGTTGATATCGTCAATTAAGGTCTTGAGACTGTATTCGGCGGGGCAAATCTCCATTTTGCCGGATTCGATTCTGGAGTAATCCAGAATGTCATTGATAATGCTTAAGAGCATCTTACCGGCACTTTTAATATCGTAGGCGTAAGAACGGATGGTCTCATCCGTAGCTTCGCGGATAATCATTTCGTCAATTCCAAGAACCGCATTGATGGGGGTGCGGATTTCGTGGGACATATTGGAAATAAATACACTTTTTGCTTTGTTGATATCGGCAAGCTGTTGATTCTTTTCTTCTACGGCAGAAATGATGTTCTCCTGTTGCAACAGACGAACCATATCGGAATGAATATCCTGCACAGTATATACGAACACGGGCATTTCTTCGGAGAAGCCTTCCATACGGTTGAAGCGGAGACGTACCCAGATATATTCGCCCGCCATACTCTGCATTTGAATTTCATATTTAAAACTTTTTTCGGTTTCCAGACGACGGATAATATATTCAGGGTCGGAAAGCATCAAAAAAGTACTCTTGTCATCCGGAAGAAACATATTTGCAATGAGAAAACGCCACTGGGAGTAGCGGAGTTTCGTGTAATCCTGACGGGGAGCGCTGGCTTCCGTCACTACAAGATTTTGGCAGGTATCGTTCTTTAAGTCCACAATCATGGAAAAGAGATAGTTTTCCTGCAGAGTGTCCATTTTCAGCCTGTCATATTGTTCCGCAATCATTCCGCTCTCGTTTTCTATAAAGATAAGCAGACTTTCATTCCCGGATACTTTGAAAACGTGGTAGTCAAAGCGCTTTTTTCCGCAGTCCTCCAAAAAGTCCAGACAGCCGCTGTAATGATTCCGAAGAAACAGGCTTTCACCACAGAAGGCATCATAATACTGCGAACTCTGTGCGCCGGCTTTAGTGGAAGCAAAGAGCAGCCTGTGCACGGAGGGAATATCTCCTTTTTGCGGCAGGCGTTTCCGAAAAACAGTATCTGCCTGTATTTCCTCATAGGTATTGTCCTGCAAATGTATCAGGTACATTGCGGAAAAACGTGATGCCATTTCGGAAAGTAACCGACGATGTTTTTTCTTCTTAAAAATTTTGTCTTTGATTGCTATACCCATACCTGAATCCCCATAAAAGCTACATTTGAATACACTATATCACAAATGGGCTGAAAGTACTAGTAAAAGTTATGAAGTGTTGTGAAATCTTTATGCCTTAGCCCGCGGACATTGATTTTTTCAGATGAATTGTTTATACTGAAGAGGAATAACAGGATGATAAAGTTGCTTAAGCGGCAGAATGAGAGGGAAGATGAGCAGATACATAAAGGAAGTGGAATTGAATCAGCCGATTGATGTGGTCAGTATGGTGATGGAAGATTTTATCTATCATAACCGTTTTACCCGTGCGGACTGGAACGGTGAGATGGTATTTTTCCTGAAGGACAATCATGGCAGGGAGCGGTACATGAAGTGGTACTACGCGGATGGAGTGTTCCATGTGGAAGCGTGGCTGAAAGGGCCCTTCGGAAATGAGACAGATTTGGACGGTGCGGGCGGAGGAGCTTCCAAGCGGGAATTCCGCGATGCATTGGACAATCTGGCGAAGCGCCTGAAAAGCCAGGCGGCTGAGTCGGTTTCAGGCGGTCATGTGGGTTCGGATCCGCTGCATCATGACAGTGATTTTGGAACAAACCATGATACATGGAAAGCAGATACGCAGTGGCAGGATGGCGGTGAAAGCAGAACTGTGCCCCGGAGCAATGCGACGAATGTGCAGACTGACAGCAGCCCTGTGCGGGGACAGTCGTTTTCCGGTTCGGCTCTGATTTGTGCCGTTGCGGCAATTATGTTCGGAGGCTGGTTCCCGATTTTCGGAATTATTTTTGCCGTTGTTGCTTTGAGAAAGAGCGACGGAGGGAGACAGTCGCAAATAGTCAGAGCGCTTGCGATTGTGGCGATTGTGGTTTCTGTGATGGGATTTTTGTTTACGTTGTTAACGAGTCTGACACGGCTTGCATTTCTTTTTTAAGGAATAAGCGATGAAAATAATTAAGAGGTTTTTCTACTTTATAATTGCACTTCTGATTGCGGTGTGCGTGGGTATTTTGGTGTGTGCCATGAACCCGTCAATCACGGCGAAGCTGGCAGCTCTGGTTGGGCAGACGGAGCCCGGAGCGGAGCAGACGGTGGAGGAGGGAATTCTGGTGCCTGACGAAACTGTCGGCACGGGAGTTTATCAGATTCCCGAAAATGTGTCCCAGACGGTACCTGACGGTGTCAGTGGGCTGACGGGTTATCAGCCTATTGTGAGCGATACGGAGCAGATTACCCGGGAAGAAGCGGATAATCTAAACGACGTTCTTGCCTGTGGTGAGACGGGAGAGGGAATCGATTT
The DNA here is from genome assembly GCA_016303085.1 of Acetatifactor sp. Taxonomy (GTDB): domain Bacteria; phylum Bacillota; class Clostridia; order Lachnospirales; family Lachnospiraceae; genus Acetatifactor. The sequence goes on along the minus strand of JAEDMI010000120.1, from coordinate 3,735 downwards.
TTCCTCGGAATCTTATCCCTATTATTCCATGCTGGACAATACCTTAAAAAAGGTTTATCGGCAGATTTACGCCAACGCGCTGGAACTGAATACCTCTTTTACACCGGTGGCAGCTGTGACTGTAGAGCAGGTGAAGAATGTGGTAGAAGCCGTATACAATGACCATCCGGAGTTGTTTTGGCTGGACGCCGGATTTTCCGCGAAGTATCTGGAAACAGGTATCTGTGTGGAACTTACACTGGAGTACAATGATACTGTGAACGACCTGAAAACTGCCGGACAGGACTTTGCGGCATGTGCGGAGGAAATTCTGTCCGGAGCAAGAGAACTGGAAAGCAATTATGAAAAGGAGAAATATATTCATGACGCCCTGGTACAGATAGTGGAATATGACAGGACAGCCGAAATGAACCAGAGTGCATACAGCGCGTTGGTACTGGGCAAGAGTGTTTGTGCCGGCTATGCAAGAGCGTTTCAGTATCTTATGCAGCAACTGGGTATTCCCTGCTATTACTGTACGGGTTATGCGGGTGAAGACCATGCTTGGAACATTGTGAAACAGGGCAGTATCTACCGCAATGTGGATGTAACATGGGACGACACGGACCCCTCTACTTATGATTATTACAATAAATCAGACAGTGAATACGCGGCGACGCATCGAAGAACCGGTTTGGCTGTTTATCTGCCCGCCTGTGCGGATGTGGTGCAGAGCGAGAACGCGGAGACAGGCAGCAGTATTGTGGATGATCACATTAATCCAAATCCTCGGGAGCCTCTGCGATGGCAAAGCAGGGGAAAGACAGATAACAGTAATGGTGACGAACTCAGCGAGGAGGAGAAGCGGAAGGAGAATCTGGACAAAGCAGGAATTACGGAAGATGAGGTTCTGGATACTCTGGAGGAGTATTTTGAAGACTGCGAAAAGCGCCTGAAGGAAGCAGGCACCGGACAGATACAGTTTACTAATGTCATACCGCAGGAACTCTGGAGTTCTCTGGAGCGTGCATACAGCAGCGGAAAGCATCGCAGCGGTTATGTGGACGAGGCATTGAAGGAATTGAACGCGAAATACTTTGCTATCCAGCTGCAGGTACAGAGGCTTGGAGGCGGGTATTACAGATTGTATCACAATATATATACCGAGTAGGACAAAAATGAAAGGAGCAGCCGGGAATGGCTGCTCCTTTCGTTTGGCGGTTAAAGACCTTCGTGGAAGGTACGGCTGATGACATCAGCCTGCTGCTCGGGGGTCAATTTGATAAAGTTTACGGCATATCCGCTGACACGAATCGTAAGCTGGGGATAGTTCTCGGGATGCTTTTGGGCATCCAGAAGAGTATCTCTGTTTAACACATTGACATTCAGGTGATGTCCACCTTTGGTGGCATATCCATCAAGAAGATTTACAAGATTGTTTACCTGTGCGGTATTTGTGGTTGCGTTCATGGTAATTGCCTCCTTATTAATAAAATTAATAATAGTAACGATTACTGATATATTACAAATATACATTATCATTTTTTCACTGATTTGTCTATCTCCTTTTCAAAAGATAATGTTCTTTTTTCCATACAAGCGGTATATCGGTGGGGAAGCAAACCGAACAAAACCAAAAAACAGGAATATCCGGCAGGGTTTCTCATATATTGGAGAGAGAGGAGGACAAGGAATGGCAAATTCGATTTTACAGCTGTTCCCGGCTTCACGGCGGATATTTTGGGAAAAAACTTCAGCCTGCCAGCAGGAACTCCGGGAAATCCGTCTCAGGGCAGGACAGCCTATTCTGGTGTATCTGGGCGGCAGAGAACTTTTTCTGGATGAGACAGGCTGTTTTACGGATAATGCAGAGCGTGCAAAGATTGCGGATGTAGCTGAACTGGAGGAACTGTTGGAGCATATCTGCCACTATTCTCTCTATGCATTTGAGGATGAATTAAAGCAGGGGTTTCTCACTGTAAGCGGCGGACATCGTGTGGGAGTGGCAGGACAAGCCGTGGCAGAGAATGGAAGGAACATCCGTGCTATGAAGAATATTACCTTTTTAAATATCAGAATTGCTCATGAGGTGAAAGGGGCAGCGGATGGAGTGCTTCCTTGTATATATCGGGGGGAAAACCTGAAGAGTACACTGATTATTTCGCCGCCGGGCTGCGGGAAGACTACCCTGCTAAGGGATTTGGTCAGGCAGATTTCCGACGGGAATCGGTACGGACCGGGTATGACGGTGGGGGTGGTGGACGAGCGCTCCGAGATTGCGGGAACGTTCTGCGGTATTCCTCAAAATGATGTGGGAATGAGGACGGATGTGCTGGACAGCTGTCCCAAGAGCCTGGGTATGATGATGCTTTTGCGTTCCATGTCGCCGGGAGTCATTGCCATCGATGAACTGGGCAGCAGGGAGGAACTGGATGCACTGAAAAGCGCAGCGGCCTGCGGCTGCAGAATTCTGGCTACGGCTCATGGGGAAAACGTATCTGAGGTGAAAGCCAGATTCAGTGTGCCGGACAGTGTCTGGAAGCAACTGTTTCAAATGTTTATTGTGCTGGGAAAGGAGAAGGGGAACTGCGTGGTAAAGAAAATGTGGGAGGGGTGTGGTGAAGATGCTTAAGGTAGCGGGAAGCTGCATGATTCTCACGGGATGTCTGGGAATGGGACTTTGGTATAAAGGACAGTTTACAGGCAGAATCAAGGCACTGCGTCTTCTTCAGACAATTCTTGAGCTGCTCTGCAGCGAGATTCGTTACGGCAGGGGAACTCTGCCGGAGTGCTGCGGGCGTGTGGCAGCACGTATTGCGCAGCCCTGCGGGGATGCCTTTCGGCAGATTGCGGAGAGAATGAAGGAAAACGGAGGCGAAAGTTTTGAGGAGATATTCAGGGAATATATGAAGGAGCCCTTGAGGGAGATGCCGTTGGCGGACGAGGACAGAGAAGAGTTCCTTCGGTTTGTTCCGGGCAGCGGATTCATGGACGGGCAGATGCAGATACGGATGATAGAGGTAAGCAGGGAGCAGTTGGAAGAAAGAGCGAAAAAACTGGAGCGGGAAAATGCGGAAAAATGCAGGATGGCCGTGGGACTCGGAGCGATGAGCGGACTGATGCTCATCCTGATATTGTGCTGACCTGTGGGAAAAGGATGGGATGCGATATATTATGGGAGTAAGTCTGATTTTTAAGATAGCGGCAGTTGGAATTCTTGTTACGATACTCAGTCAGGTCCTGAAGCACAGCGGGCGGGAAGAGCATGCCTTTTTAATCGGTCTCGCGGGGCTGATTCTGGTACTATCCTGGATTGTACCGTACATATATGAACTGTTTCAGACCATACAGACATTGTTTTCCCTGTAGTGGAAGGAGGTTTCAATGCAGGAACTTGTAAAGGTGGCTTTTCTTGGGGTGGCAGGGGTTCTCCTGGCAGTCCAGTTCAAGGGTCAGAAGCCGGAATACGGAATCTATATCGGACTGGCTATCAGCATATTGATTTTCGGGTATTCCATGCGGCAGGTGGGAATCGTGACTGCTCAATTCGGAAAGCTTCGCAGTTACCTTGGGGGAGCGGAGAGTTATCTCACGATTTTGCTGAAGGTAATAGGGATTACTTACATCTGCGAGTTCAGTGCGGGTATCTGCAAGGATGCCGGCTATCAGGCGGTGGCAGGGCAGATTGAGGTGTTGGGAAAGTTGTCGGTGATGTTTGCAGGCCTTCCCATTTTGTTTGCGGTAATTGACCAGATT
>JAEDMI010000119.1 GCA_016303085.1 Acetatifactor sp. | reverse complement strand
TCGGTACCGGAAAGGTGGCTACCACCGAGCAGGCGCAGGAGGTCTGCAAGGCAATTCGTGAGTGCATTGCTGAAATCTATGATGATGCAACCGCTGCTGCAATCCGTATTCAGTACGGTGGTTCCGTATCCGCATCCAGTGCTCCCGAGCTGTTTGCACAGCCCGATATCGACGGCGGACTGGTAGGCGGCGCATCACTGAAGCCTGATTTCGGACAGATTGTGAACTATAATAAATAATGATATTTTAGTTGGAAAGCCCTCATTGTTTGCACGATGAGGGCTTTGTTCGTGCACAAGATACTATGGCGCATTTTTTTGAAATATGATATTCTGTTTGTAACAGCTCAGCCATAAAATGTAAAAAACGGAACTGTTTCGATCAAAAAGTATAAGAAAGTCAGGCGGCGCAGACAAACAAGCCGGAATAGGTGCGTGCCTGCAAATACGTAAGAGAGGGGTAAGAAATGTATTTCAGATGTAAAAATTGCGGAGGCAACGTGGTATACAGCCCGGAGAAGCATACCATGTTCTGCCCGTTCTGCGAAAGTGAAAAGAGCGAGGAGCTCGCAAACGGTACATCTCCGGAGATGGCAATTTGTCCTAACTGTAGCGGCGAAGTCCCTATAGAGGAGCACACTTCGGCCACCCAGTGTCCCTATTGTGACAGCTATCTGATTCTGAACGAGCGTGTGGAGGGAGAGTATACACCAAAGCTGATTCTGCCTTTCCAGCTTGGAAAGGAGACCTGTAAGAAGTCTATCAGAGAAAAGTTTAAGAAGAACCTGTTTGCACCTACGGATTTCCTGTCTGAGGTGCGGCTAAACAGTATGCAGGGAGTCTATGTGCCATACTGGCTCTATAATTATAATACTCACTGTTCCTTCCGGGGAGAGGGTACAAAGGTGAGAAGCTGGAGAAGCGGCAATATGGAGTATACGGAGACTTCCTACTATGCAGTCAACCGTGATTTGGATATCGGGTTTGACAAAATTCCGGCGGATGCCTCCGAGGCAATGCCGGACACGGTCATGGATTTGATGGAGCCGTATAACTATGGACAGCTCATCGACTTTAAGCCCGAGTATATGTCCGGATTTTACGCGGAGAAGTATAATATGCCTTCCGATGCCATGGAACCCCGTGCGAGAAAGAAGATGAATGAGGATGCCGTAGCTCTGCTGAAGGAGAGTTATGCGGGGTACAATTCCGTGAAAGTAATCAATCAGGATGTGCAGATACTGAACAGTGATGCCAACTATGGTCTTCTTCCCGTCTGGAAGTATATGTATACCTACAACGGGCAGGAATATCCCTTCTATGTCAATGGACAGACGGGCAAAATTGTGGGAGAGGCTCCTACATCAAAGAAGAAAGCGCTGGCTTACATCGGTACATTCTGGGGATGCATTATGGCAATCCTGATGATGGTGCCGTTGCTGGCAGCCTGGTTGTAGGAGGATATGAAGATGGATAAAGAGTTAAAAAAAGAAGCAAAGAAGCAGTATCTTCATTATTTCCGCATCTGGTTTATTGTGGTAGGAGTTCTGCTTGTGGTGACTGTGGGAGCGGGAGTCATGCATGCCATGAAAAAGGATGCTGCGAGAACCAACAATACGGCTCCCACAGAGCGGGTATACGATTATGCGGATATTCTGACGGATGCGGAAGAAGAGAAGCTTCGTGAGTATATTGCGGAAAAGGAAGCAACATACAAAGCAGATTTTGTCATTTTGACCTTCAGTCAGCCGGTGGAAGGCGCGGAAGCAAAGGAACAGTACGGTTATCGCTCTACCAACTGGGAACAGAACATGATGGATATTGCCGATGATTTCTGGGATGAGAACGGTTACGGCTTCAATAAAAACTTTGAAGGGGACGGATCTATTCTGATTGACAACCGCTATGAGGGACAGAGAGGAGAATGGCTGTCAACCAGCGGAAAGGTGGAAGATGCCCTGGGTACATACGATGTGGAAAATGTGCTGTATGCAGTGGACACCTACTATGACAGCGACCCCTGCAGGGCGTATATGCGGTATATTGACAAGGTGTGCAGCTATCTGGACGGAGGAGTACAGGTTGGCGCAGGCTATTACCTTGGAGCCTTTGTTTTATCTATCGTTGTGACTCTTGTGTACGCGGCTTCCCATCTGGGCAAGAACAGAGCTAAGGATACCGTGGCGGTGAATGCCTATGTAAATGGCGGAAAGCCTATGCTGCGCAATAAGGGAGATGACTTTATCCGCAAGAATGTGGTGAGCAGGCGTATCGAGACAAGCAGCGGAGGCGGCGGAGGCCATAGCAGCGGAGGCGGCGGCCACCATGTCAGCAGAAGCGGTGCCAGCCACGGAGGCGGCGGTCACAGACATTGATAAGTTAAGCCGGCAGAGAGAAAACCTCATGCCGGCTTATTTACATAAAAAAATCCTCACATCTACATGACGGTATAGATGTGGGGATTTTTGTTTTTTCTATTTGCCAAAAGATTTAAGCCATCTCGTTGACAGCCTTGCTGATACGGGCAACCTTGCGGGCAACGTTGTTCTTGTGATAAACACCCTTGCTTCCTGCCATTTCGATGGTCTTGGTAGCAGCAGCCAGTTCAGCCTGAGCAACAGCCTTGTCACCTGCCTCAACAGCAGAGAATACTTTCTTCATAGCAGTCTTAACACCGGATTTGATAGCTTTGTTTCTATCAGCCTTGGTGCGGTTTACTAAAATTCTCTTCTTAGCAGATTTAATGTTAGCCAAAGTCGTACACCTCCAATTTGCATACAATGAATAATTGATTCCTGTTTCACCTTAGCCAGACACGGAAGACTAACGTAAACATACTTTAACAGTTTAGTAAATAATAGAAATTTTGTCAATACATATTTCCGCGTTTTTCGCAAAAAATAGAAAAAAGATTACAGGTTGATCTGTATGGAGAAGATATCAACGGGAGAAAAATGATGGGAAGTTTTCAGGTGAGGACAGATTTGGCGCTGGAGGCGCGGGAGAGCATCAGTGAGGCAGACAGCGAACTTCGCGGCGTGAGCGTGGACGAGTATTACAGGGAGAAAGAGGATGTGCGGGTGACAAAGGTCACCATCGATACAAAAAACGCCGCTAAGGCGATGGGAAAACCCATGGGTATTTATGTGACAATGGAAGCTCCTGCCATGGTGGAGCCGGATGAAGATTATCATCGCGAAATTTCAAAATGCCTGGCAGAGGAACTGTTAAAACTGATGCCGGAGGGAGACAGGGAACAGAATATCCTGGTGGTTGGGTTGGGAAACCGGGAGGTGACTGCGGATGCGCTGGGGCCTCAGACAGTGGACAACCTTTTCATTACAAGGCATATCGTAAAAGAGTATGGCAAGGCGGCTTATAATTGCAATAAAATGAATCTCTTGAGCGCGCTGGAGCCGGGGGTGATGGCCAGAACGGGCATGGAGACCGCTGAGATTGTAAAGGGTGTTGTGCAGGAAACCACACCGGATATTTTGATTGTGGTGGATGCACTGGCAGCCCGCAGTACCAGGCGGTTGAACCGTACAATTCAAATTACGAATACAGGTATTCAACCCGGTTCCGGCGTGGGGAATCACAGGAATGCCCTGACGGAGGAGAGCCTGGGCATTCCTGTCATAGCAATCGGTATTCCTACGGTGGTGGATTCCGCCACCATTGTCATGGATGCGCTGGAAAAACTGTTGGAGGAGGAAAAGGGCCTGGATGCCGTTAATCTTTTAAGCAGACATACCGCTCCCTTTCCGGAGTTGAACAATATGTATATGACGGGAAAGGATATCGATGCAGTCATTAAGAGAGTCAGCTACACCGTATCGGAGGGAATCAATATTGCCATGGAAATGCGGATGGAATAGTTCTGAACGGTTTCGGACAGACATATGCTGATATGAAAAGTAGGCGGTGAAAGGAAACGGTAGTTGGTAAAAAAGAAAGGTGCTGCCGGACAAAGGCTGTTAAAGGCAGCATTTGCGGTGTTGCTTTTAATGCTGCTGCAGAGTATTGTCACCGGCGGGACAAAGAGTGACGAAGTTTCGGAGACTTCCCTCGGCGCTTTTATGCTACGGGAATTTGCCGTTGCAATGGAGGAAAGTCTGTATGAGATATTTGTTCCCTGCATAGCCTTTGCGAAAGAGGGAGGACATGAAACCTATTGGCTGTTGCAGGAGCAGGTTGACAGCCTGTTCCCTCTTTACGGATATGTGGTCAAAGACATGCAGCCGGGAGAGGCGGATGATGAAGCATCCTTTCGGAAAATTCTTTTGGCGGAAGCGGAGGAAGGAATAAACGGTGATACCGCGGGAGAGGCCGGGAGTATCCGGGAAGACATACTGACGCAGCCTTCAGAGGGGGAAGAGGGCTTCCTGGAAGAACTTTTGAGAGCTGAGAATGAGGCCGCCATGCAGATACGGGAGGAACCGCAGTTGTTTGTGCCACATGGAGTTCAGAACCAGGTAAGTTTAGAATCGTTGCGGGATTACGAGACTCTCCTGACACAGTTTTACACGGTGGATTCCAATACCATGATAGGGAGCGACCAACTGGATGCTGAAAATTTTCTGAAAAAGGATATGAGGGTGTCAAAGGACAGCGGAGGTCCCCAAATCCTGATTTTTCACACCCATTCTCAGGAAAGTTTTGCCGATTCGGTTCCGGGAGACAGCACTACCTCCATTGTTGGAGTGGGGGAACGACTGGCAGCGGTTCTGACAGATACATACGGCTATGAGGTTCTGCATCACACGGAGGCCTATGACGCGGAAGGCAGGGACGATGCTTATTCCAGGGCGCTGCCCGGGATAGAGCAGGTGCTGCGGGAAAATCCGTCCATTCAGGTGGTAATAGATTTACACAGGGACGAAATGCCGGAGGAAACCAGACTTGTCATGGATTTGGACGGGAGATCCACGGCACGTTTTATGTTTTTTAACGGTTTGTCACGGACGAAAAAGACCGGGAACATAGCCTATCTGTACAATGAAAATCTGGAGGACAATCTGGCCTTTTCGTTTCAGATGCAGCTGAAGGCCGCACAATACTACCCGGGGCTGACCAGAAAAATTTACTTAAAGGGCTATCGATACAATATGCACCTGCGGGACAAATATCTGCTGGTAGAGCTGGGAGCCCAGAACAATACCGTTGAGGAGGCCATGAATGCATGCGACCCGTTGGCACATATCCTGGACCTGGTGCTGACAGACAGCGGGGAGTAGATAAAAACATAGACAATAAGCCTGAATTCTGCTACAATCATAACGATTAGAACACTAGTGTACTGACACGTTGATATCTGAACTCGGTGGCATCGTCAAGTGAAGCCAACGCAGTCCGATGGAAAAACAGACAAGTGAATTAGTCTGAATATCAACGTGTCAGTACACAAGGAACGAGGAGCGGAAAATGGCATTGTTGGACCAAAGTAAAATACGCAATTTTTGTATTGTAGCACATATAGACCACGGAAAATCTACCCTGGCAGACCGGATTATCGAAAAGACGGGGCTGCTGACCAGCCGGGAAATGCAGAATCAGGTTCTGGACAACATGGATCTGGAGCGGGAGAGAGGCATCACTATAAAGGCCCAGGCCGTCCGCACGGTTTACAGGGCGAAGGATGGGGAGGAGTATATTTTTAATCTGATTGATACCCCCGGACACGTGGATTTCAACTATGAAGTGAGCCGTTCCCTGGCAGCCTGCGACGGAGCCATTCTGGTGGTGGATGCGGCACAGGGAATCGAGGCTCAGACTTTGGCGAATGTATATCTTGCCCTGGACCATGACCTGGATGTTTTTCCCGTTATTAACAAAATTGATTTGCCCAGCGCTGATCCGCAAAGGGTTATTGAGGAGATTGAGGATGTCATCGGTATTGAGGCTCAGGATGCACCTTTGATTTCCGCAAAGAACGGAATCGGCATCGATGAGGTGTTGGAGCAGGTGGTAAAGAAAATTCCCGCGCCAAAGGGAAATCCTGACGCTCCCCTGCAAGCATTGATTTTTGACTCCGTGTATGATTCCTATAAGGGAGTTATTATCTTCTGCCGTATTATGGAAGGCACCGTAAGAAAAGGAACCAACATCCGCAGGATGTCCACAGGAGCCAAGGAAGAGGTGGTGGAAGTAGGTTACTTCGGAGCGGGTCAGTTTATCCCCTGTGAGGAGCTGTCTGCCGGAATGGTGGGCTATATCACTGCCTCCATCAAAAATGTGAAGGATACGGCGGTGGGAGATACCGTGACGGATGCGGACAATCCCTGCGCGGAGCCTTTACCGGGTTACAAAAAGGTACAGTCCATGGTTTACTGTGGGCTGTATCCCGCAGACGGAGCAAAATATCCCGATTTGAGGGATGCATTGGAAAAGCTTCAGCTGAATGACGCGTCATTACACTATGAGCCGGAGACCTCTGTGGCGCTGGGCTTCGGGTTCCGGTGCGGATTTCTGGGACTTCTGCATCTGGAAATCATTCAGGAGCGTCTGGAGAGAGAATACAATCTGGATTTGGTTACCACGGCTCCCGGCGTTGTATACAAGGTATTTAAAACAAACGGGGAGGTCATTGAACTGACCAATCCCTCCAACCTTCCCGATCCTTCGGAAATTGAACACATGGAGGAGCCGATTGTCAGTGCGGAAATCATGGTGACAAGCGAATTTATCGGCTCTATCATGGAACTGTGTCAGGAGAGAAGAGGCCGTTATCTGGGAATGGAGTACATTGAGGGAACAAGAGCACTGTTGAAGTACGAGCTCCCCTTGAATGAGATTATTTACGACTTTTTCGATGCGTTGAAATCCCGTTCCAGAGGGTATGCTTCTTTTGACTATGATATCAAGGGCTATGAGCCCTCCAAACTGGTGAAACTGGACATTCTGATTAACCGCGAGGAGGTGGATGCCCTGTCCTTTATCGTCCATGCGGATTCCGCATACGAGAGAGGCAGAAAGATGTGTGAGAAGCTGAAGGATGAAATTCCGAGGCATCTGTTTGAGATTCCCATTCAGGCCGCTGTGGGCGGTAAAATCATTGCCAGGGAGACGGTGAAGGCCATGCGCAAGGACGTGCTGGCGAAGTGTTACGGCGGTGATATCACGCGTAAAAAGAAGCTGCTTGAAAAGCAGAAAGAAGGGAAAAAGCGCATGCGTCAGGTGGGCAATGTGGAAATACCCCAGAAAGCCTTTATGAGTGTGCTGAAGTTGGATGACAAGTAATAAGAAAGAGGGCGGGAAAAGCACCCGGGAGCACCGCCCGCTGGAATTATATTTTCATATCCCCTTTTGTGTGAGGAAATGTTTTTACTGTGATTTCCTTTCCGCTCCCGCCGATGAAGAGACCAGAGCGGCTTATATGGATGCACTGTGCAGGGAGACGGCGGAGAGGGCAGGAGCATTTTCGGAATACACTGTGGTTTCTGTTTTTGTGGGCGGAGGAACGCCCTCCGCGGTGGAGACGGAGCAGCTTGTAAGGCTTTTGGATGTGGTGAAGCGGTTTTACCGTCTGGCAACGGATGTTGAGATTACCGTGGAGGTCAATCCCGGTACGGCGGATGAGCAGAAGCTGGAGCAATATCGTGCAGCCGGAATAAACCGGCTCAGCATCGGTCTGCAGTCGG
>JAEDMI010000118.1 GCA_016303085.1 Acetatifactor sp. | reverse complement strand
CTTTCCATTTCGAATCATCTTCGTCTTCATCACCAGGTCCGTCCGTCCTTCCCCGTTCTCCCGATTGGACAGAACCCGGTATCCGCCTGCTGCCTTCAGCAGTCCCGCCAGAAATCCATGGTAATAGCTTTCTCCATAGTCAAAGAAACTGATCGTTTCCATCAGCTGCCCGCTGATGATGTCTGCCATGGTATCGCAGTCGCCTTCCTCTATGGCCCGGAGCAGCGGTTTCAGGTCGGTGTTCTTTATCTTTTTATCAAACCACGTCAGTACAGTGTTCTTGTAGATTGTACGGATCTCCGTATTCGGTATCCGCATTTTGATGAAGGTGGTTTCTCCGTCATATCTTGTTCCGCAGGATGTCAGATAGCCGGTGAAGTACAGGAAGTTCCACAGGTTATCCTCCGATTCATGGATATCGCCATAGGTGATTTCTTCATGAATCGGCTTTTCCAGATACTCTCCGGCAATCAGCGCCTCTATTTCACTGCGAATCTCATCACTTCCTTCCTCAATCAGTTCCTTCACGATACTGTTGGAGGAGGTGTTGGCCCAGTATGCTTTCGGAAACATTTTCGGGTCATAATCTGCATTCTTCACATAGTTCAGAATGCTCCAGGGATTGTAGATTTCCTTATCACCGAAACGATATCCATCGTACCACGTTCTGATTTCTTTTAGCTTTTCATCCCGGTCATAATATTTCAGCATTGTTTCCACTTCTTCATCTGTGAATCCGAAGCTGTCTCCAAAATCCGGCCCAAGCACTGTATTCACCGCCAGGTTGTTCAGTCCGGTGAAAATGCTTTCCCGGCTGATCCTCAGGCATCCGGTAATCACAGCGAATTCCAAGCTGGCATTGGTCTTCAGCGCAGACTCAAACAGCGACCGGATGAAGCCCGTCATTTCATCATAGAAACCGCAAAACCATGCATTTTCCAGCGGTACATCGTACTCGTCGATGAGAATAACGCACTTCTTACCGTGGTAGTTTTCCAGGCATCCGGATAAGAAGTCCAGCGCCTTGGCATACTGCACATCTTCTGCTTCTTCGTTCAAAATACGCTCAAAAATTTCCCGGTCTCTTGGCAGCATTTCCCCATTCAATACATAGAGATGCCGCTGATACTCTTTGATAATTTCATCCACCAGACTTTTATAGGCCATTTCATAATCCGGCTGCTTCGCAGACTTCAGTGACAGGCTGATGACCGGATACTGCTGCTGATGCTGCAGGTATTTCTCCCCGCACCGGCTGATAGCAAGGCCGTCGAAAAGCTTCCGGTTATCCACCGGCGTACCGTCTGCCAGCCTCTCATCCTCGAAGAAACGCCGGATCATAGAAAGGTTCAGCGTCTTGCCGAACCGGCGCGGACGGGTAAACAGGGTCACCTTGGAATTAGAATCCAGAAGCTGCTGCAGCATCCGGGTCTTATCCACGAAGTATCCGTTTTTATTGATGATTTCTTTGAAATCTTCCATCCCAATAGAGATGATCTTTCTTTCTTCTCCGCCCATGCTCTCCGGCTCCTTTCTTCTCTCATAAATCTGCATGTCATCACACTTTCTGCCCCTATTATACCCCAGAAGCCCTGAAAACACAAGAGGAACGGCTCTTGTAAGCCGTTCCTCCCATATTCATTTTCTGCGCATTGTTTATGCGAGTTTATGCAACTCTCCAAACCTTCGTGGACCACTGGGTATAATACTTCTTGCCGTCCAGAATTCGCACGCCGCGTACCTTATAGTAGTACCGGGTACCTTTCTTCAGCTTCCCAGTATTTACATAGTATGTCTTCGACGGATTCTTTGCATTTTTCGTGGTATAAAAGGCTACCTTGCCGAAGCCGCTGTACCGCTTCGTGGAGCGGAAGACTTCGTAGTAATCCATTCTGTATCCCTTCGACTTGGTCCAGGTAATCTTGATGCCGCTTGCTACCTTCTTGGAAGATGCCTTCAGCGTGGTGTTTTCTACACCTGCGATCAGCTTCTCCAGCTTGACCTGCTCTTCATCGTTTACTTCCAGTCCCAGCTCCTCAGCGTCTACCAGCGCAAAGACTGAGAAGTACGGTGTTTCGAAAGCGTAATAATCCTTGCCGCCGATTTTCACGGTCTTTCCTGAAAGCTGCTCAATCTTGCCGTCTTCAGCGATGTAGATCGCAGCAACCTTCTTGTTCTGAAGCTTCGTCGGGATTTCAACGGTTACTGTTGCCTTTCCCTGCTTGAAGTCTGAGATGATCTTATCTCCGGACTTGACGGTAAGCTGAAGCACCTGTCCGTTTGTTCCTGCCGCCTTCTGCTGGGTTTCGGTAGGTTTTGCAACCTTTACAACCTCCAGCGTGATGGTTGTTCCTTTGGCTTCTGAGACGATGGCAGTTAAAGCTTCACGGTCAAGGCTTACCTGTCCGTTTTCGGTCTTTACGGTAAGCGCTGCATCTGTGTCTGATACTACGGACTTCACAGTCGCTGTGTCAAGCTGAATTTTTACTGTTTCCACGCCCTTAGTGTCGGATGCAGCTACGTTAAGCACGATTTCCTCGGACTTGTTTTCCTTCGCCTGCTTCAGAATCGCTTCTACATTTTCTTTCTTTACGCTTGCTGTGGCTGTAGTTCCGCTTACAGTTACTTCGGTCGGAGTGGTGGTTATTGCCATGCCAGAGGTATCCTTAACCGTGATGACTTCTTCCTCATCAGAAGGTATCATGGCACCTGCAAGAGGATCCTCCTTGTAATCTGAAGTGTAGTACAGAAGGATTTTATCACCTGCCTTCAGATAATATGACCCCATGTACACATCAGGTAATTCTCCGTTCACGGTATAAAGCCAGCCGCTGTTTGGAGTATCGGTATCTGTCAGAGTTACGCCATCAGGATCTGTAATCGATGCGACGTAATCCCCCATGCCGCTGAAACTGTATCCCGAACTTGTGAGAGCTGTGCGTACAGCATCCCACGCGGTTGCCGTATCCGGATTCAACCCATCAACTATGTAACTGCCGATGTTCTTAAACCCTTTGCTTCCTTTTCCATCAACGGAAACGGTTACCGACATCGTTGTCGGCTGTGGATCAGGATCATCAGTTCCTGTTTTGCCCGCAAGGGTAATTGTAACTGCAATCGGTCTCTTATAGAACTGTTCGAAATCCTTATATCTCGGATCTGTGCCGAATTTTGTCCAGTACTTTCCCAGACTGCTGTGAGTCAAAACGCTGTCCAACGTAACTTCTGTGTTATATTCCGGCTGTTCGAACTGCAGAGTTTCGCAGGCCACCACTGACGGTTTGCTGGAACGAAGCTGACGCCACGGCTGGGAATACATCGGATCATAACCCGGAAGATCGTCCACCTCCGCTCCTCCGAAAGTAAGGTTTATTGCTCCTCTCACATACTCTATTTCACCGTTGTTATCAAGTATTTCTTCGAACGGATTCATCTCAGATGTTACATAATCCTTAGATGTGTTTTCACCTTTGATACCGTTCCAGAAAACTTCCTCTGTGCAGATTTTGTTCATCCATCCAGCTGCTGCATCTAGTTCTGACTGTTCAAGAGGTTTGATTGTCATTTTGAAAGTCTTTTCTCCCAAAAGCGCATTGTTTCTGCGGTCGAGAATCTGAATTGTATACTCTACTTCAGCTGGATCTTCTCCGGGCAGCGGACGATATACATAGGCGTGATACCCGTTGAATTCGAGAAGATCTGTATTGCCGCTTGTCATGACAACTTTCTGGTAATAGCGATCCGTCAAGATGCCGTTATCCTCCAGTACTGCAGGTCTCGGCATCTGAAGATCATCTCTTACATTGGACATTTCTACAGTCTGTGTCTTGTTGACAAAATCTCTTATCAGCTCAGGGTATTTCTCCAGCGCTGTGTTAATTCCCGCAGACTGGTCTTCGGTGTTGGCAGGAACAGTAATGTCGAAGAGTTTAAAGCTTTCAGCTAACTCTATCTTGCCATTCATAGTAGTTGTCTGCTCGATTGTATAATCATCCCAGAATTCAAATGTTGCTATACCCTTTAAGGTAAAGTGGTTTGCTTCCTCACCCTTGGCAGGCCTTACAAGAGTAGCTGCATAGGTGCCGTCGCCATTGTCACTGACGTAGAGCGCATCCATATCCGTAGCCGTCCACTTTATATTTGCATAAGTTATTTTGCTGTTTGTGAGGTTATATGGAAGGGTCAGTTCTCCGGTTACATCACCCTCAACTACCGTACGATTCCACCCCTCAGAAAATTCGTCTTTTGAAGTATTGGTATTGCTTCCTTTAATGCTGTCCCATGTAATCTTGTTCATGGCTTCATCCAGAAGATTCTGAACATATTCTGCATCCCATCCTATATGGACACGAACACTCACCTCTGTTGCAGCTTCATTGAATGTCAGTCTGAACTTAACATCGTTATACAAAGCATATTTGGTTCCGTATCCATATTCACTTCCTGTAAAATAGGTGATGGACCCGTCATCGTCAATATATGTCTTATTGTCATTTGGCATAGCCTTCGTTCCTGCGCTTACAAATTCAACTGTAATTCCGGAGCCATCTATTGCCTGTGTCTTGTAGCCTCTTTTTGACAGCCACTGTTCCATAACCTCTCTCATGTTCGTATGGTTGTACATCTGAAGAGGCTGAATGAAATTGCTTGTCTGCTCAGCTTTTGCCTTTATCTCTTCAAGGAGCTGCTGATCCTGACTGCTGTTCGAATAAACAATACACTTAAATTCTTTTGTTTTTGAAATGTTTCCCTTTGTTACCGACGCTGTAAGAGTAATCGCAGCAGTTTCACTTGCCGGAAGGGTAACTTTACCTGTCAACGGATCAATTACATCTTCATTGCTGCTGCTCCAGGAAATACTGCTGCCCTTTTCTCCCTGATTTGGAAACGTAATGGTAATTTCATTTCTGAATTCGTAAATTCCTTCAGAATTTGCCTGCAGGATTCCATCATCAGACTGGTCTATTCCCATAATTTCATAAGTCTCATCAATGGTTTTCCCCATTAGCGCAAGCTGATATTGCAGATACTCATCATAACCAGCTATCAGTTTTGCTTCTTTTTCGTCCTCAGTTAACCCTCCTATGGTTTCCCATTCCTTTGCAAACATACCATCACGTGCAAGATCGTCTCGTACCTGCTTCTTGGAAGCCTCGATCGAAGCAGCTTTTCCTGCATCTTTAAGTACGATTGCGTTCATGTCAGAAATGGCATCCTGTTCAAATTGTGGTACTGACGGCTCCGTTCCTCCCTGCCATTTCAGAACAGGGTATCCGCCATTGATGCTGCCAGCAGCATCATCCTGATTAAAGGCGTCTCCCAGGGTGTATGCGAATAACCCCTCTTTCATTTCGCCGGAGGTCTTCTGACTGACGTCTATCGCACAAGAAGCGCTGTTAAAAGCGACTGCATTGGCAGTGGTTCCTTCCAGATAATATACATTTGTGATAGCACCGCTGTTGATTCCTGCCACTGCACCGATGCCTGCCTCAGGTCCGGTTACAGATCCAATCGTGTAGGAATTCTTTATTGTTCCTGCAGCGTATACAGTACCGGCAATTCCACCAATGGCTTTGTTGCTCGTTTTGCTTGCGTCTGCCTGAACTTCTCCGGTAAAGTAACAGTTTTCAATGATGCCATAGGTATAACCTGCTATGCCGCCTGTCTTTAGCTCAGAATTATAGTATGCATAGCTGTTTTTAACTGTTGCCGTACTTATACAACCCTTTATTTTATTTCCAGCAGTTGCTCGCCCTGCTATTCCCCCTGTGCCGGAATTTTCGGAATTTATTATGCTACCCTTGAAAACGCAGTTTTCTATGGTTCCTTTGCTGGTATTGGCAATACCTCCTATAACGCCTGAGCCTGATATCTCTCCTGCTGCTGTTAGGTTCTTTATCGTACCACCTGGTGCCAGGCAGTTCACCAGACCGGAGGATCCGGAAAGTCCACTTATGGTATATCCGCCACCATCCAGAGTACCTGCGAATCCGGACGCATTGTCATTATAATCGTATACCCCAAATCCACTCCAAGTCTTGCCACCAAGGTTAATGTTGGCGATCAGCTTTCCGTTGATTGAAGGAGTGCTGCTTACCTGCTCGGCGAACCATGCCAACTCGTCACCATTGGCAATCTGATAAACCCCGTTTTCCTGCACTGGCTCGCTTTTCGTCGTTCCATCCCATGCTACTCCCGCGCTTACTAGCGCCACAGTTATGGTCTTTCCTGCATCTGCCCTGAAATGCTTTTCTGCGGAAATATATCCCTCTGCGCTTATTTCACAAGAATACTCTTCATCCTTCGGCAAGCTGTAAATCATGCTGTTTTCAGCTGTCGGAGCCATTATCTCTCCTGTGCTGTTTTTTACAACCACGACGGCACCTGATGCAGGTTCGGTGATTGCAAAGGTAACATTTACACGTTGTGTTGGAGTCATGGTCACTGTTTCAGTCATGCTCTCTTTGGTGCCGTCCAGAGTAAAGCTTCTTGCCGAGATTGTTTCATATCCAAAGGCTTTCACTTCATACTCGTATGTGCCTTCAGAAAGCAGATATTTTCCGTCCACAGGTGTAATTGCTTCTGTATTCCTCTTAACGGTGATTACAGCATTTTCAGACATGCCATCAAATATTACTTTCGTAAGAGGTGCTGCATTGAAGTTTTTCAAACGCAGCCAGTTTTCATCTGACTGAGTCATGGAATAATCATTTTTATAACAGCTGTATACAAGTGTTACTATATCACCTGCATCTGCAGAGATCTGATATGTTTTCCACGCATCACTCACTTCTTCGAAGCTCGCAATCTGAGTATTGTTGCGCTTTATAATCAGTCCGTAGTCGCTGCTTGTTGATGTGCTTCCTTCCTCAGAGACCATATATTCAAAAGACAGTACGGAAGGCTTTTGAAATTCAAAAGTAATGGTACTTGTTGAACCATTGGCTTTATTTGATGATTGAAGATACTTTTCGTCCCCGTTCTTTACTGGATTATAAGGGTAAGCTCCCGTCTGGTTTGTGACAGTTGCTTTTTCTGTAATCTGAGTAAAGAAATCTTCGAAGCGCAGTTTCTTTATCAGTCCTACGTTCACGGTTTTGTCTGCGTTTTCAACCATAAACGTTCCGGTTTCTGTTTCACAGCCTTCACAGGTTACCGTATAGGTATATTCACCTGCAGGAAGGGTGTATTTACCGGCTTCTGAGGCAGGTATTACTTTGTTTCCATATTTTACCTCTATGGCTGCCTCCGCAGCAATGCTGTCAGGCCTGGTTATGTTAAAGGATACATCATATCCTGTTTTTGCAGCAAGGCTTACTGGATGAACAACATCCGCCGATGTTATCTCCACAGTACCTGTTCCTGTTTCATAGCCGAAAGCAGAGGCAGCATAGGTATATGTGCCTGTCTCGAGAAGATAGCTTCCGTCAGACTCCGCTGCAATCTCAGTTTCTCCATGTTTAACGACAAAATCTGTTCCATCAGGTGCACCGGAGAAGGTGAGCCTGTACAGAGGAGCAAAGGTAAATTGTTTCAGCCAGACGGTGTCTCTGTTTCCATCCCCGCTGTAATCCTTTGTGTACTTAAGTTCAACTGTATCTCCTGCGGCAAGATTGGTACTGAAATCTTTCCAATCGACTTCCCCGCTTTCT